>CAZYUQ010000012.1:0-19786 GCA_964650565.1 uncultured Candidatus Bathyarchaeia archaeon
ACCCTGTGCCGATGCTTCAACGGGCTGATACCGCATTTTTACCAAGGCGAACTTAAAGGCGAAATAGTTGTAGCTGAGATGGACGCAGCCAAGCAGCACACGTACGAAATGGCAAAACACGTGGGCTTAGTTTTTCAAAACCCAGAAAACCAGCTTTTTGCTTTGTCCATCGAGAAAGACGTGGCATTCGGACTGGAAAACCTAGGCTTCTCCCGAGAAGAAATGCAGAAACGCGTGGAGTGGGCGCTGGAACTCACGGGAATTTACGACCTGCGGGAACGGTCGCCGCATGAAGTTTCAGGAGGACAACAGCAACGCGTCGCCATAGCCGCTGTCCTCGCCATGCAGCCTGAAATCATAGTGCTGGACGAGCCAACGTCTTTTCTTGACCCGTTGAGCGCAGAAACAATCTTCGACGTAATCTACGAGCTTAACAAGAAGCTGGGGATAACCGTTGTGCTTGTGGAGCACAGGCTGGATTTAACCGCAAAATACGCCAGCCACATAATAGTCATGGATGAGGGCAAAGTCTGCTTCGACGGCAACCCCCGCGAAGTCTTAAACAGCGAAGAAACGCGCCTAATCGGTATTGGTATTCCTAAGGCAACGCTGCTTTACCAGATGCTTCAAAGAGACGGCATGAACTTGGGCAAAAGCACGCCCCTTTCCTCAGAAGAGTTAGCTGCACTGCTGCTGGAGGCGCTGAAGGCTTAATGATTGAAGTTGAAGGGGTCAGTTTCTCTTATCCGAGCGGTGTGGAGGCTCTGAGGAACGTCTCATTGACTGTCAACGACGGCGATTTCGTGGCTATAATGGGACAAAACGGCGCTGGAAAAACAACTCTGGTTAAGCACTTTAACGGGTTGCTGAAGCCCACGAAAGGGGAAATTCGAGTTGACGGTGTGGAAACCACCAAGTCAAGCGTTGCCGCTATGGCGAGAACAGTGGGTTTTGTGTTTCAAAATCCTGACCACCAGCTTTTCAGCGAAACCGTTGAGGAAGAAATAGCTTTTGCGCTGAAGAACTTTGGGTTTGAAGAGGACGCACGAGAAAAAAGGATTACTTGGGCTTTGAACCTGTTGAATTTAACGCGGTACAGAAAAACTTCGCCTTTTATGCTCAGTGGAGGCGAAAGGAAACGTGTAGCTTTGGCTTCTGTTCTTGCGTGGGACCCGCAGATCCTGATTTTGGATGAACCTACTATAGGTCAAGACTATCAGCAGAAAGAGAAACTGCGCCAATTCATAATTCAAATGCAGACGCAGCGGAAAACGGTTGTCATCGTTACTCATGACGTGGAGTTCGTGGCTGAATGCAACCCTAGAGTCGTGCTGATGAAGGAGGGGCAAATCGTGGCTGACGGCGAAGGAAAAAGCATTCTCACAGACACAGACGCTCTATCTCAGTCATCGATTGTTCTGCCGCAGATAGCACAAATCTTCAAACAGTTGACGCCGCTGGGGCTTCCCAAGGACATCATCGACATTTACGAGGCAAAAGACTTGCTGCTTAGAACGTGGAGAGGGCGAAAATGAGCGTTTTTGACGGGTTAAAATTCCGCAAAGTCTACTCGCCTATTCACAATCTGGACCCCAGAGTGAAATTCATCTACGTCTGCGCCGTGTTCGTGGCAGCGATAATTTTCGGCGAAATCCTGCCCCTCTTAGTTCTTCTTTTGATGCAGCTTCCGTTTGTGCTGTTAGCAGGCGTGCAAAAGGAGTGGTTGCGTTCTCTCCGCGGCGCAGCCTTCTTAGCGGTAATTATATTTTTCACCAATTTTATTTTCTCGTTTATAAGCGCGGGCTACGTGGTTCTAGCCACTAACGTTGAATGGGCAGCCTCCATGACCTTACGCTTCGTAGTGCTTGTTGAATCCTTCTCCGTGTTCTTCCTAACGACCTCTCCTGACCATTTAGGCTTAGCTTTGGAGCTGACGCGCGTGCCTTATGAGTTCGCGTTTGCATTCACGACCGCCGTGCGGTTTGTTCCTGTTTTAGCGGAGGAAGCGCAAACGATAATGGATGCTCAGAAAGCTCGAGGGTTAGAGTTGGAGAAAGGGAATTTCATGAAGCGCATCAGGAATTACATTCCAGTGTTGATACCGCTTATCGTGAGTGCTATTCGCCGAAGTTTGGAATTGGCTGAGGCTATGGAGTCACGCGCTTGGGGCGCAACTAAAAAACGCACTAACTTGTACGCGTTGAAGCTTCACAGAGGCGATGTTGCCCTGTTAGCGATAACCATTGGAGTTTTGGTAGCGGCGATTTATATTCGCTTGTACGTGTATGTGCCGACTTTGACTCAGCTTTTGCAGGGATGGATTTGAAAGCTAAAGCGTGAGGCGGCTGGGTGCTGCAGTTGAAGCTGCGGTTAGCTGGGTTGGCGTGTTTTGTATGGATTTCGCTGATGGATTAGCCATACATATAGCTTATTAAGACTTACGACGCTCTATATTTTGAACCACGACTGGACACCCTAAAATCAAGGAGGAACAACTTCAACGAAGAAGAAGCAAGACGCAAAAGCAACGGATGTTCTTGAACAGCCACAACCAGCAGCTGTAATAAGCAGCGAAGCTAAGAAGCCGGCTGTCTTCAAAGAAGTTTATCCTCTGCAGGAACCATACGTTTACGCGGCAATAGTTAAAGAACCCGAAACCCAGAAAACACGTTACGAAATCATCGAGCCGACTCTGCAGCCAGACGAAGAGCAGCTCCTCCGCGAAATAAAGAGCTTTCTGATGGATGAGTTAGACGTAAGCCTCAAAGAAATAGAAAGCAAAGAAAAAGCCGAAGAATACCTGAACAAGAAAGTCAGAGAAATAGTGAAAAAGTACAAGCTCAAAATCCCACCCGAAGCAGTCGACAAGCTGGCATACTTCATAACACGCGATTTCGTAGGCTACGGAAAAATCGACTCGTTAATGAAAGACCACATGATTGAAGACATATCCGCGGACGGCGTAAACATACCCATCTACGTGTGGCACCGACTTTACGAGTCTTTGCCAACGAACATCACGTTCGCAGACGCGGCTGAACTTGACTCCTTTGTTATCCGGCTTGCGTATCTCGCTGGAAAAAATATTTCTGTAGCCGCGCCTATTCTGGACGCGTCGCTTCCTGATGGAAGCCGTATACAATTAACTTATGGCAAAGAGGTCACAAGACGGGGCTCAACATTCACTATTAGGCGCTTCAAGGCTGACCCGTTAACCATTTCTGACATGTTAAGTTTTAACACGATTTCTTCAGAGATGGCGGCTTACCTGTGGTACCTGATAGAGAACCGTGCGTCAGTGATGGTGGCTGGAGGCGTCGCTTGCGGAAAAACAACCATACTGAACTGCCTGTCCATGTTCATTAAGCCTGAAATGAAGATTGTAAGCGTTGAAGATACTCAGGAGATTAATCTTCCCCACGAAAACTGGATACCTTCAGTCGTGCGTTCAGGCTTCAAAGGCGACGAAAGGCACAGCGGCACCATAACGCTTTTCGACCTGTTGCGGGCGGCGGTGAGGCAGCGACCAGACTACATCATCGTGGGCGAAGTCCGCGGTGAAGAAGCGTACACGTTGTTCCAAGCTATGGCTACAGGGCACTTGGGCATGTGCACAATTCACGCTGAATCCGCTGAGGCGGTCATTAACAGGCTGGAATCGGAGCCAATGAACATTCCTAAGACGCTTATCGCTATGACGAACGTTATTCTAGTGATGGAGCGAACGGAGATTAACGGGAAACCTGCTAGGCGCGTGAAGAATGCAACTGAAATCAAGGCGCTTGACACGAAAACAAAGGAGATCGTAACCGAAGAAGTGTTCCGCTGGAACCCCAAGTTTGACAGGTTCGCTTTTTCAGGTCAAAGCCCGCTTTTGGAGAAGCACATGCTAAAGATGGGACTGGAAGACAGCGATATACAGCGCGAATTACAGTACCGAAAGACAGTTTTAGAGTGGATGGTACAGCAGGGCATCCGCAGCCACAGAGACGTAGCTAACGTCATCAGAGAATACTATGCTAATCCCGCCCGCGTCTTCCAAAAGGCAAGAGTGGGGTTGAAATGACAGATAAGAAACGTAAAGAACCCCCTCCACAAGAACCAAAGGCGGAAAAACCAAAGCCAAAACCAGAACCGCCAAAAAAAGACGCTCAGACAGGGCTGGAAAAGCCTTTAGCCACAGCCTACCGCGTAATGGGTAGCCAAAGCAAAGGTTTTCTGCCTCTTTTCAAGGACTTAGACCAAGCCCTGCTGAAATCAGGCTTAAGAGCCAACTTTAGGGCGTACGTGAGCTTAATACTTGTCACCTCAGCCGCCATCGCAGTGCCCGTTGCAGTTGGCATATCGTTAGTGCTGTTTTTCATTTTTCACATGCCGCTTATGACTACGCTCTTGTTCGGCGTCGGCATCGCCTTGTTCACGTGGGCGCTTTCCGTCAGCGGCTTCTACATGTATCCTGTTTACCGCGCGGACAAGCACAGGCGAGAACTGGAAGACGAATTGCCCTTCACCACGGGGTACATGTCGATTCTGGCAAGCGCAGGAGTTTCTCCTGAAAAAATTTTTCAGTCCCTTGCGAGTTTAAGCGCGCCTTTAGCAGCGTCCAGAGAAGCCAAAGAAATAATCAAAAGCATCAACCTGTTCGGCTTGGACATAATCTCTGCCCTAGAAAAAGTTTCAACCTTAACGCCTTCAGAGAAACTGCAAGAAACTGTGGAAGGGATGATTTCCACGATTCACACAGGCGGTAACTTGGGCGCTTACCTGCGTGACAAATTCAAAATGCACATGCGACTGAAACGAGTGAGCTTGAAAAAGTACGCGGATAGCCTGTCGGTGCTGTCAGAAGTGTACGTGGCGCTGCTTTTGACTGCTCCGCTGCTTCTTGTTATTATGCTGTCGGTTATGTCGATGCTGGGCGGAGGCAACATAGGCGGGTTAAGCTCCGATTTACTGCTGAACCTTATGACTTACATAGGCATACCAGTCGCCGCCATAATCTTCCTGATAATCGTAGATTCATCCACGCCAAAATGGTAAGGACCATGCCGAAAATAGAGCGAAAAAGCAAGCAAATCGCCGCTGCCATCTCCGTTTTAGCAGCCTTCGGCATAAGCTTTTTCGGCTACATCACCGTTGGCTTCACCGTAGCCTTAGACGATTACGTGTTCTTCGCTTTCCTCGTAGCCATCACGCCGCCAGCAATTCTGGATTACGTGGATTACCGGTGGCGAAAAGGCGTAGACGAGCATTTGCCTGACCTGTTCCGAAGCATAGTGCAAGCTCAGGAAGTGGGCATGACTCTGCCTGACGCCTTGGAGGAAGCTGCGAAACGTGATTATGGCCCGTTGACTTCTGAGCTTAAGAAGATGACGGTGCAGATTTCTTGGGGCGCCAGTTTTGAAGATGCACTTTTGGCTTTTGGGAAACGCGTCGGCACCGTGTTAACGCAGAGAACCGTGCCCATGGTAATTGAAGCCAGCCGCGCAGGGGGACGCGTAGAGAAAGTATTCGACCCCATGGGCAAGTTTATTCAGACAACTAACTTGCTTGAAAAGGAACGCAAAACCCAAACGCGCCCGTACATCGCCATCATTTACGTAGCGCTCTTCGTCTTTCTATTCACGATAGTGCTGCTTTTCAAAACGTTCTTCACCAGCGCCGAAGGCGTACCACTGCTTTCAACACCGACCATGGAGCCTGACGACATGAAGCGGCTTTTCTTCCACTTGTCGCTGGTTCAAGGCTTGTTCGGCGGGCTGGTCGCGGGGAAAATGGGTGAAGGCTCCTTAAGCGCTGGACTGAGGCACAGCGTTGTCATGATGCTGTTAGGTTTCGTGGCGTTGAAGTTCTTTTTGTGAGGTGAAAAAGGGAAGTGACTCATGTGTTTAAGCGGTTGTTGCGTGACAAGCGGGCTATTACGCCAGTGCTCAGCAGCTTGTTGCTGACTGTCGTAGCGGTTGCAGCTATGGCTATTGCTACTTCCGCCACGTATATGATAACCGCGAACTTGAAGGATAACATGAGCGAACGCGTCATAGTGGAAGACGTGTGGTTCAACAGCGCCACTGGCACAGTGAATGTTTACGTGCATAACGTGGGAAAAGTGACTATTCGCATTTCCACCGTTTACGTTAACCACGAGCGCGTGGACCTTGATGTGCCTTTCAGTTTGGGGCTGGAAAAGCACGGTTGGCTCAGCATTGAACATGCGTGGAGTTCTGGAGAGCTTTACTACATAGATATTGTAACGACTAGGGGGACTCATGTTGCAAGCTATTACAAAGCGCCTTAAACGGGGCAAACGAGGCATAAGCACCGTAATAGTCGTGATGCTAAGCTTAGTTCTCGTAGTCATCATAGTGAGCAACGTGGTCCTCTGGAACTTCCAGATGAACCAGTTTGACCTCGACAGGATGCAGGAAAACTTCAGCATCATGAACGCCACGCGAATGGACGAGGCGCCTTGGGTGACCGCCCAAACAGACTTCACACTAAACGTAGGCACTAAAGTAAGCGGCAGCTGGACAGATACCACAGCTTTAGACGGGGCATACGAAAGTTTCATGGAGGCGCCAACAGGAGTCTACAGTTACAATCCTTCCAGTTATGTTCTAGGCGGCTCAACCACGTATGTTTCAGGCAGCACCGCAGACTTGACATCGAACGATGGCAACTACATGAATTTTCGCAGCTACTCCAGCCTTGAGGTTGACTACGCGGAAAGCCTTGGAACATCGTCAACTACGAGCACAAACTATCAAGATAAAGTTACAGTCAGTTTCACGCCAGAGGTAACAGCGGATTTCGTTATAATCGCTACTGCTGAAGTTCAAGGTTCCAGCAGATGGTACCAAGCTAAAGCGCGACTCACCGTGGGCTCAGCAGTCTGCCAAGAACTTACGTACACACTCAAGGATTATTCAGACTGGTATCCATTCGACGGGCTGAAACGTTTAACCCTGAACAGCGGCTCAAACTATAAAATCCAAATACAATTCTGTACAAGCAACTCTGCTGCGTACGCCTACATAAGAAACGCCAAAATAATAGTTCTGAACCTGCAATCAGAATATGCCGAAAGCGAGAAGCTTTCAACAACAAGCAGCACAAACTGGCAAGACAAAGCCACCTTAACTTTTGAGCCTTCAAGCAGCGGCCAATACTTGCTAATAGCAACCGCCAACTATCAAAGCTCTTATACGAACAACGATGTGAACATCCGCTTGGTTCAAGACGAAAAAATAGTTCACACAGATAACAGCAGAGGAACTGAATGGGACACAACCGCGAACTACAATTTCGGCGTAATGCGCCAAGTTACTCTCGACGCATCGCAGCATGAATTCAAAATTCAATACTGTTCGTCGAATATGTATAGAGAAGCAGGTATAGCCTACGCTCACATAGTTGCTCTGGATTTGAGCCAGTTTGCTGATGTTCACTACGTGGAAGATGAGACTGAGTCCAGCCCGCCTGGCGGTTATCAATGGACGGATAAAGTTGTGAACAATTACAAAGCTGAAAGCGGCGATTACCTGATTTTGGGCTCTATTTCTTACAAGTCGGGCAGCACTTATAGTTCAGTGGGTTTAGATTTTCAAACAGAAGGCAACTCAAGACAAGAGACGCTTGTTGAACATCGTAGCTGGAATGATTATGAATCCGTCTTCTTCATGGCCAAGCAGTCACTTTCTGCAGGAAGCAAAACTGACAGAATAAGATGGATGGGTGAAAACTACAATGCACGGGTGAAGAATGCACGGTTGATTTCATGTAAATTGCCGACATCCACCCAGACTGTTGAAGTGGAATTGTCTGGAACTGCAAGCTTCAGCAGCTGGATACAGGTTGAGTGGGCAGCAGATTTATCTTTCACAACTCCTGACGTGGCAACCACGCTTCAACTGTACGACTACAATGCAGGTCAGTACTCCACAAACGGAGATGGCTACATAGCGGACATAATCGGAGAGACCGATACAACGAAAAGTCAACAGATAACTACTGAAGCCTCAAACTTTAGAGACGCTGACGGAAACTGGAAAGTCAAAATCACGGGAAGCAAAACTGTTGCTACGCCATTTGAACTAAAAATCGACTGGACAGAAATTGAAACAACGACATCTGACATTTATCGCCTTGACATCAGCAATGATTTTGCAACAGGCGTGTCCGCTGATTCCCGCGACTCCATCACCAGCATGGACATAGTACTATATTATAACGTCACAGAAAACGCGGAAAAATGGTTCCTAAAAGCGTACAATTGGGCTACATCCAGCTTCAGCGACGCAGGCTTCAATACCACAAGTGGCAGCCAACCAGCACTTGACGAGCGGAACGAGTACGCCGTAACCGTGACAGGAAACTGCGCGGATTACATAAGCGACACAGGAGTAATACGCATAAAATTCTTTGACGAGGGACTACCCACAAACCAAACCGTGGTAGACGTTGACTTTTTAGGGGTAAGAACGATAGCAGGCGGCACGCAGTTGGAGATTAAGAATTCAAGTCCCTTGACCGTTCACGTAGTGGCTGTGTGGATTACAGACGCCACGGCGCACCAGCGTTATGCTGTGGATTGGTTCTTGAATGCTGGAGAAACTGCCAATTGCACTGTGGGCGCAAGTCTGCCGCAAGGCGCTTTTGTAGCTAAGGTAGTTACGGAAAGAGGTAACGTAGCCGTTTTTTCAAGCGGTTAACTGCTCAGCGGAGTTCTTCTTTGAAGGCTTTCACTGCGTCTTTCTGGTCTTTAGCCTCTATCGCCGTGATGTTATACAACTGTGCCATCTTTCTTCCGTTCTCGTTGAGCTGCGGAATCGCAATTAAATACGCTCTCTCAGGAGAGACATCGAAGACCTTGGCAAACAAAGCGATAACTGCCTGTTCAGACACCTCGTCTTCGGTAGCCTTTGCTAAATCAACCACCATAGCCGACTGCCGTGAAGTGCCTTTGTAGGCTACAATGTCAAACGAGTGGTTAGTTCCAGATTTGCCCTTGAGGAAAGCAGGGCTTTCAACTGTTAACCCTTCGCCCATGAGAAAATCGCGTATGGGCGCGATTAAGAACCAGTTTACAGAGGCTTGTTCCCTGACGCTTTCCTTCACAGTGTAGGAGTAAACGTCCTTTATCACGGCGCCTTCAAAAGTGGAAATCGTACTGCAGTTTCGGCAGAAATGTTGAGGCACGGGTATGTCAAAGTTTTTTTTGCAGTCATTGCAGGCGCACCAAACTCCTGCTTTTCGGTAGTCCACATCAAGTTTTTTCAGTTCCATGTGGCATTTTGGACAAATGTGCTTGTCGCCATCGTGGAAGTTTTCCTCTATGTCCATGTAGCCGCATTTAACGTGCTCAATTAACGAGCTTTTCTGGATGTCGAAAGATTTGCAGAAGGGACAGCAGTAACGGAAAGATACGTCTGCAGAGCCGCAGTTTGGGCAAGAAATCGTTTTGTCATAGAGCTTCTTTTCCAAGACGCCTGTGCGGCTGAGTTTGTTTAAGAAAGGCGCCACTTGCGAAGCATCGCCGACTATAGCTTCTACTTGGGGGTAACGGTAACCAAGTTGCTGGTCGTAAACGGGCTCAAGCGTTTTAATTTCGCCGCTTAAAAATTTGCTTAGCAGTACCTGTGTATTCGCTTCCTTGTAGAGCTCAAGCGGCTCTTTTGAATTCGCCTTCTGCATTAAGTCCGCCTCCGTATAGGCAAAGCATGCTTTTCTATTAATCTTTACTACTAATGCCTGAGATTAATGTTGCTAATACTTCAGCAAAGAAGCGTTTAAGCGTTTCGCGTTTACGTGTTAACTTGCAAACAGCAGTAAACAGAAATGTATGCTATTTAAATTTACCTAATGTATCGTTATCAAACGGTTTCATGTTAAATCTAGGCATTATGCAAACTCTGCATTGCTAAATGAAATCAAATTCACTCAACAAGCAACAAATCCAGAGTTTACGAATCTACAGGCGAAGACGCTGTTTAACGTACAGAGAGGCTTTTTAATGAGAAAACCGTATTCACCTGTAAACCCTTTATGAAACAGAGGAAAGTGGATGGCAGACCGCACTCGTTTTGGCCCCGCTGGAATTCCTCCCTTATTCCGAGCAATCGGCGCGCAGGTAGCTGATGTCCCAGCTCTCTTGCGGGAAGAAGGGCTTGACGCTTTCGAGTACCAAGCGGTCAGGTGGGGACAAAAACCGCAGATGAAACAGCAAGACGCGGAGCGGTTGAAGGCAGAAGCTGAAAAAAACGACGTTTTACTCAGTCTCCACGGCTCCTACTTCATTAATCTCTGCGGCAAAAAAGAAGTCGTGGAAGCAAGCAAACGCCGCTTGATTGCATGTGCGACTGCCGCGCAGTGGATGGGTGCTTACGTTGTGGTTTTCCACTCAGGGTTCTACGGAATGCTGGATAAAAAAGAAGCTTTACGTAACTGTATCAGAGAGTTAAACGATGTAGCTGAAGCCATGCGCGCTTTGGGCATAAGCAGCGTGAAGTTGGGTCCAGAAACTATGGGCAGACACTTTCAGCTGGGCACGTTGGATGAAGTTTTAACCTTGTGCGAGCAGATTGAGCAGACGCAGCTTGTGATTGACTGGTCGCACATGCATGCTCGCAGCGGCGGCGCGTTCAGAAGTGCTGAGGATTTTCGCGAAGTAGTTGTGAAGGCTGAGGAGCGGCTGGGCACTGAAGCGGTCAAGAACATGCATTGCCACTTCAGTAAAATCGAGTTTACCTACAAAACTGGTGAAAAGCGGCATCACGTTTTGGATGAACCTGCGTATGGTCCAGATTTTCGGATGCTTGCCGAGGTTATAGCTGAGGTCGGTTTGCGTCCAGTGGTGATATGTGAGACGCCTCTCTTGGATGTTGACGCCGTGAAAATGCGGGACATGTTCAGAGAGGTTACCGGATAGAGTACTTTTGCCTTTTCGTTATACCACAAGTGGGGAACGAAAAAAGGATTTATTTGCTGGGTGGTACTAATCTTTCGTAATGAGTGCGCCTAATTGTCCTTGTCCCAAAAGGGATTGCCCGCGTCACAGCAATTGTGAAGAGTGCGTGAGGCATCATAAGGAAAAGAATGAAGAACCCTATTGTGTAAGGGAATTTCGCGATGGTTAAACATTCAGATGTGAAGGCTGCTAGGAAGAGGGAAAAGATACAGAGGCATTTTTGGAGTCAAGTTGGCGCTGATGAGCATGTTTCGTTGCCTATGTTGGAAGACGCTGTTAGAAAGGAGTTTAACTGTGAAGACGCACGGTTTATCCAGTCGCAAGTTAATCTGATGCGGACTGAGGCAAGAATACGCGTGGAAAGCAGAGTTAAAGTGTGGATTAAACAGCCAAGAACGCGTGAAGTTGCTGAGGGATAACTTTCAGGGTTATGCACAGTTTTTTAATATGCGAATAGCCTAATTTTACTGGGGTGGCACTTTGTTCTTTAGACGCAAAGATAAGCACCAAGCAAGGTTTCAAGTGGATTTAGGGGATTTGCAGAGCGAAAAAGAGCACCTGTCCAGCTTTTTGCAGTCAAACCTCAAAGAAGTCTCCGTTGTTTCAGCGGGGAACAAGCTGGGCGTGGACTCGATAGACCTGTCTGTGCAGGATTTGAAGCGGGCAGTGACCAAGTTTGTTTACCACCGAAACTTGAACACCACGCACTGGGTCTCCAGCGAAGGAAAGACCGTTAAAATTAACAGGTTCAAGGGCGCCGCCAAGAAGAAAGAGAAACACAAGGATAAGGCGCTCCACCAGACTGCTGCACAAAGCTGGGGGCTATAGGCGCAAAGTTAAATTCATCCGCATTTCAGGTTACTGACTGTGAAGCAAAACAGTTTAGCCGAGCTTAAAACAAGTTAGGACATGTGACATCTGTCACAATATATGACTCAACCTTTCATCTGCAAGAGTCCTATTCGAAACTTGGCGCTCAATACCAAAAACGCCGTGAACTCAAATGGGGCGCGCTCACAAAAGGACAGCTCATTTTTTGTGGATGAATATTGTTTTGAAGTGTACATGTGTAGTTCTTATCGACAATAAGACTTATTAATTCGTAATAGTTACGAGTGAAGTTCAGAGTGAAAAAACATGAAATCAAAAAATGCTAGAATAATCTTCTGTGCGTTTGTTAGCTTGGCGATTGCCTCGATGGCTTTGCTTCCCGCTGTCAGCGCAGCGCCGCGTCCGTTGAAACAATTGAAACTGATGTATTCGACTGATGGCACGGTTTGGACTCATGTGCCTGGCAACCAGGTTTCAGATTTCAAGCTGAAGTTGAACCCGGCGGTAGAGTGGTATTACTTGGATGTGATGTCGTTGAAACCGAAGGATGCTATAGCTGATGGTCTTTACGGATTCTACGTTGCCAGTTATCCTGACGGCTTCTTTGATTATTGGGCTTCAAGAGGCGTTGTTGCTGGAGCTTCTGGTTGGCAGGCGATTATGTGGGAGATAATCAACGGAAACGAACCGATATTCTACCTTGATGTTGAAGGCGCTGACTACATGCTGGTTGATGGTTTGCAGTATTTGGCAGGAGCAGGTGTGCAGAATCTGCGGGTGAACGGTGACTATTATCTGGGAACCTACGCGTACACTGGCGACATCATGGGCAATCAGATAACAATGCAAATACTGTTCAAATAAAAAACCAAATCCACCATCCTTTTTTTAGTTACGAAAAACTTCTGATTCTCCAAGAACAAACTGGAAGTGGTGGGGCTGCCCGGATTTGAACCGGGGTCTATAGAGCCCAAGTCTACAAGCCTAGACCAAGCTAGCCGACAGCCCCTTACAGGACAGCAGAGAAACATAATTTCGCTAGCATCATAAAAACCTTAGCTCCAAACTACCGCACAAGCACCAAACCGAATAAACCGCCACTTCCCGCAGAACTATATAAAGCAACTATATATAAGGGGGCTATAGACTGCACACAGCACTAGTTCACACAACCCCAGAAAAACCCCAAAACCCGCTGTTATCTCTAACTAAGTCAAAGGCTTCTAAGCTGATTCAACGTCCCAAGATACGTACCATCCAAAAGATACAACTCCGCATCATCCACATCCACCGCCTCCGAACGCAACACAGGACCAATCAACGCATCACCGTCCAAATCCTTCCGCTGCCTCACCTCATTCACAGCCCTACCACCAAGAAAATCATTAAAACTAGGCATAATAAACAACTGCGTTGTCTGCGGCTTAAAACCATAATGCCTCTTCACCGTAGCCTCCACTGTGCCTTCGATTTTTACCCCATACTTCTGCAACAACAACCCAGCCAAAGCATCAGTATTGCATTGAGCTTTCATCCACACCTGCCTCGTCACCCTGAAACCTGCAGGATCACGAAAAACCACCACCGGATGCAAATGCCCCATAACCAAAGTCTTACACTTCAAAAGCACAGGAGAAGGCCACTTGTGCCCATGAAACAAGCCAGTATCACCTATCACAGTACCGCTTGCAGGCAACAAACTAACACCTTCAGGAAGCAAAGGCTCAAGATTCGCATCGTGATTCCCACGCACAACCGCTATGCGGCTCACGTGACGTTTAAGCTCCGCAAAAAACGCAGGCACATCACGCCATTCACCCGCCTCAGCCTTAACAACCGTATACTTAACATCACCCAAAACCAACAACGCATCAGGCTTGTACTTGGACAGCAAAGTCACCAGCTTCTGCAACAACTTAGAAGTTTGACTTGGCACATGAATGCCCTTTGCTTGAAGCGCCAGTTCCCAACCCAAATGCGGATCAGCCACCACCAACGTCTTAGTCTTACCAGCCTTCACCAGAGCCGCAGCACTGGACAGCAGTAACTTTAACATCGCACTTCCTTTTCCGACCCTATCAAACCTAGAATCGCCTTGTGAATTTTCGGGTTCCCCGAAGCCACAAACTTCACCTTCTGCTTCGGATCCAGCTTGGCATCCAAAGCTTCACCCTCAGGCACAGTAATAACTCCACCTGCCTCTCGGAGAATGAGAAAGCCAGCAGCCAAATCCGTAGTGCGCAGTTTCCCGCGGATATCCACAAACGCCTCAGTCAACCCCTCAGCCACGTAACACAACTCAAGCGCGTTAGCACCAAAATGCCGTATATGCCCAGTCGCCTCAATCAACCGCGTCAACATCGGCGCAACCGCCTTAACCCTGTAAGTGTTCAAATCCAAACCCACCACCGCCTCATCCAACACCGCAAGCTGAGACGCCGCTATTTTTTTGCCGTCACGATAAGCGCCCTTGCCCCTCTGCGCAAAGTACACCGTATCATGCGCGAGATCAGCAACTAAACCCGCGTAAACAGACGAAAGCACAGGCTCAGCAGAAACCGCTATAGACGAAGCGTAAAAAGGAAGACCCCGAACAAGATTAGTTGTGCCGTCAATCGGGTCAACAGTCACATAGCATTGCTTAGGCGTTTCACCGAACGCTTGCACACCTGACTCCTCGCTGACAAGAGTGAACGAAACCCCGTATTGCTGCAGCGTGTCAACGATGGCTTTTTCCGCAGCCAAATCCACGGGCTTCATAGAGTCACCGCCAGCGCCCTTGCCCAAATCAGGCTGTGGCGCGCTCAAAGTTTTCAGAAGTGGACGAACTCGCGTTTTCACATTGTCTTTGCAGCGGGTAAGAATTTGCAACCAATCACGCTGAAGCTCCATCTGAAACCCTTCTGCTTGTGATATGCGCACTCGAACTGATAAAGACTCACCCAACCGCCTAGCGGACTGCGCAGCAAAACAGAAAACCTTGAATCTGAAACAGGCAATAGTTCACACCAGCAGGTGACATAGCAAAATGGGCAGGAAAGACAATTACAAAGAACACTTAACAGCTCTGATAAGCGAAAACCTCAAAACAGGCAACGAAGAAAAACTCGCCGAATATCTAGCTTCCAACAGTAACCTTCCCGGACCAAGAGGAAACTTGGAACTAGCCGAGGCATTCGCCCACACCATTGAAACGTACGCTGAAAAAGAACCAGAAAAACTCTGGCACCTATGCACAAAATTAACCCAGCTTTCACCAACCGAAGCACCCGTAAACAACCCCAAAGAATTCCTCGTGTTCTGCGGCGCCCGCGGCATCGGCACCCTCGGCACATCACAAGCATTCTTTCCACAAGCGATACCTCGCCTAAGAGAGTTGGCAAGCGACGTTAGATGGCGAACAAGAGAAGGCGTAGCCATGGCAATCCAAAGCCTGATTGAAAAACAGCCCAGAAGAACCATAAACGAAATGGCAAAATGGATTGAAAACGAGGACTGGCTTGCTATGAGAGCCGTAGCAGCAGGAGTAGCCGAACCGCCTCTGTTAAAAGATGAGCGAACTGCAAAATCAGCCCTCGAACTGCACAAAAAAATATTCGGCAAAATGGCCGCTGCTCATCAGCGCAAATCCAGCGAGTACAAAACGTTGAAGCAAGGATTAGGCTACTCACTAAGCGTTGTTGTGCGTGCAGTGCCGAGAGAAGGCTTTGAATACATGCGCCAACTTGTAGAGCAACGAGACGTGGATATCTTGTGGATTGTGAAGGAGAATTTGAAAAAGAACAGGCTTATCAGGAACTTCCCTGAAGAAGTTGCCTCCACAAAGAAACTGCTGCCGTAAGAAAGAGGGTGGTGCCGGGGGCGGGATTCGAGCCCGCGACTTCTGGTTGAGGGCGCTTGCCCCTTGCAAACTCCAGATTATGAGTCTGGCGCCCTAAGCCAGGCTAGGCTACCCCGGCAACGTCTGTAGCTATGTTACTCTGGTTGCTTTGAAATAAATCTTTTCCATTTAAAACTCTAAGCTGAGCCTCTACATATTCCAGAGACGACTACTAACATTAAGAAAACTTGAGTCTTGGAATGTTTGTTGCGGGTGCATAACTATTATAGCTCAGCTGCAACTCAAATTGTTGAAAGGGCTGAATAATGTCTGATACTCCAGAAAAATCAAAGTCACAGTATAAGAGCTGCCTTGACTGCAAAGCAGATATCCTGCAGAAGAACCCAGAAAAATGTCCCTACTGCGGAAGTACAAACTTAGTAGATGAAGAGGAGCAGCTGGCAAATTCTGCAGAAACTGTGTTGGAGAACGCTGGGAACTATAAGAAAGTGGCTAGTTTGATACAAAGTAACCTCGCCATTTATTTTGAGAAGCTCAAGCAGATTCTAGACCAGCCAGTCTACAACTTCTCTGAAGCAACTCCAGAGCAAGTTCCAGCAGCCTCAGGTGTATACGTGATTTATGATAACAGTTCAAACCAGATGATTTACGCTGGAAGAAGCAAAAACCTCAGAGTACGTTTACTGCAGCAACATAAAAGTGGCAACATTAAAGGCAGCCAATTCAGAAAAGCACTAGGGCAAACGCATAATCTGAATGGCGAAACAAAGATTTCAGACTACATAAAAGACAACTGCAGCTTCAAACTGCTTGAAGTTGAGAATTTTGAAGAAATAGTTAGGCTGGAACACTTCATAACAGCCATCATGGCTCCAATTCTAAACACAGAACGCAAACAATGAAGCTGTCAATTCTCCTTGGAATGTTTGTGAAGTGAAAAATAGCTGCTCTCTATTTCTTAAGTGGATTGCCATAGAAAGGACAAAACTCAGAGTCCCAACACAATCAGGAAAAGTAACTCCCAAAAATCTTAAGAATAAGACTAATGATTTATCAATGGATATTACATGAACAAGAAACTCGCCTTCTTCACAATCTTGGTTATTCTGGTTTTTTCGTCTTTTGGAAGTACTTTAGCTCAAACTCAAGAAATAGGAGTTAACGTAGGGAATGAGTTTTTTTACCACATTTCAGAATCTGCAGATGGACAAACCAATAACTGGACTAAAGGAATTAAAGTGAATTCCATTTCAGGTTCACTGATAAGTGTCATGGATATAGACGTTTTTGAAAATGGAACTAGCGACAGTGTGCATCAATACACGTATGAGGTGAGTAACTCTACCATCAATCCCTACTTTTTCTTTGCAAATTTAAACGTGAGTGACCCGGTATACGTTACGGAACAAGTCACAATCAGAGTGAATAAGACCATTGACAGAAGTTATGCATCTAGTGATAGAGAGACAAACTACGTCATGTATGATTTGACGGAAGAGGACGTGACTATTGAAACATATTTTGACAAGCAGACAGGTGTTCTTGTGGAGTCTATCCAGAAGCGTCCATCTACAGGTTATGAAATACACGCTACATTAACAGATTCAAACGTTTGGGTTGTTACCGAGTCTCCCTCTGCTTCCCCAACTGAGACACCTTCGCCAAGTCAAACAGCTACAGAAAGCCCAAGTCCAACACCTAGTGTTTCGACTCCCAGCCCATCTACTTCAATCACTCCAACTCCAGAATCTAAACCAGGTATAATCCTGCCTTTTGAAACTCTGTACGTGATAATTGCAGTCATCGTTGTAGTTGTAGCAGTCGCAGTTTTAACTGTGGCACTCAAAAGAAGGAAAAAATGATTACGAGAGCAAGCTGCTCCAAACTTTCTATAACTAAACTCGGTTAAACGGTTATTTCCTTTTTCGCTCCAGCTTCTCCACAGCAGAACGTGTTCCCACGTAAACAATGTCTGTTGAACCAACGAAAAGCCCAGTTTCCACTACTCCTGGAATCATCTTCAGTTTCTGTTCAAGCGCCGCAACATCGACTATGGCGCCAAAAACAGCGTCTAAGATTGCGTTCCCGTTATCCGTTATTACTGGTCCAAGCTTGCCTTTGCCTTCCCTCACGACGGCTTTGCCGCCAGCGCCTTCTATCCTGCGTTTCACAAGGGAAATTGCAAACGGCAACACTTCCACGGGCACCGGATGGTTTTTTTCGCCGAGAACTTGGGCTTTTTTGTTTTCGTCAGCTATGATTATGTTCTGTTTTGATGCTGAAGCCACGATTTTTTCCCGTGCCAATGCAGCGCCCATGCCTTTGATTAGGTTTAGCTGTGGGTCGATTTGGTCTGCGCCGTCTATGGTTAAGCTAATCGTGGGGTGCTCTTCCAGCGTAGTTACAGCTATTCCATGCTGAACTGCTAAAAGAAAAGCTTGATAGGAGGTGGGGATGCCCAACACGTTTAAGCGTTCACGACTCACCCTTTCGCCTAAGGCTTCGATGGCGTAGGCAGCTGTGCTTCCACTACCCAAACCCACGACGAAACCGTCTTTAACGTGCTTCACTGCCGCAAGAGCCGCTTTGCGCTTGGCTTCTTCAATCCATGTGCCTTCAGGTTTCAATTTCCATCTGTCCCAGCTTGTCTAAAACCTTTTCCACTTCGCTTGTGATTTCCTCTATTCGCTTTTCCGCTTCAGTTTTTGCGCTTGACTTTTCCGATGACTTCCGTTTTTTCCTCGGCTTCGCTTCGCCGCCTTTCTCCTCAGCCTCTTCTTCTTCCTCTAGCGCAGGCTGCGGGGGCGTCGGCGTGGCTATTTTTACTTCTTTTATGGGTTTTACATCGATTTTCGAGCGTAGTTCCTCCACCTTGGAGGATAAGTCTCCGAAACGCTCACTGAAAAGTTTCATCAAGTCTTCTTGCATGCTTTCAAGTTCATGCAGCGCGACTACGGTTTCGTCTTTTGCCATGGAGTCTTTTACAGCTATCATTCGGGCTTTGTATGTTCCAGCTAGGCGTTCGCGTTCTTGCTCTGAAATTTTGCCTTCTGCATGCGCCTCATAAAGCCTCCTTATAGCGTCGCTTAGGATTCCTCTTTCTAAATCGAGAATTCGCAGCTCATCTTTAGCTTGAGAAGCATCGTTTGCCTGCACGCTTTTGGAGAGCCTAAAGGGCAAACCAAGCTCCGATTCCAATGTGGGTTTTTCCGCGGGTTTTTCGGGTTTCTTTCCACGTTTTCTCATGGCGTAAATGACGATTCCGCAGGCTACGATAACCACTATAACTATCGCTGTTATGGTTACGGGGTCGTCGAAAGCCATTCTATCCTCTGTATTCCATTGCCTAATGGTGTATATATAAATTATATAACTTCTTTCAACCATGTGCCCTGCATAGACGCCGCAAATAGCTCTGCTGTAAGCCCTGACTGCGAGCCACATATTCACGGGCACTTCATAATTTCAGCCTTTACAAAGTACGCTTCATCCACCTTTCCAGCAGCATCACCCGTAGCCCCTATAGGTTTCTGCATAGAACCTCTAATAGGCTCCAAATATGATGGCGATTCTGCCTCTAAACTGGCGCTCGTAAAACATTGTTCTCTTTCGTATAAGGTGACTGCTCTCGCCTAAGACTATAGTGTAAGAGGCGATGTTGGGAATGCGCGGTTTGAATCATAAACCTTATTGGATTGGAAAACATCAACGTACTAGAGGTGATTTGTGTATGTCTTCAGATAATGAAGATTATCCTGAATGGAACAGGCGCAGGCGTTTTCCGCTTGACAAAGACCCGTTCTTCGGTGACATAGACCGCATATTCCGCGAAATGGAAAAACGTATGGAAGCAGAATTCCGAGAGTTCACCGAAAAAGTCCCGAAAGACTACGTTAAAGAACGCAAGCTCCCAGACGGAAGCACAGTCAAAGAGTTCGGACCCTTCGTGTACGGCTACAGCATGAAAATCGGTCCAGACGGCAAACCTGAAATCCAACAGTTCGGCAACATCAAAAAGTCGCTTAAAGGACCCGAAGTCAGGGAAGAACGCGAACCACTGGTGGATGTGGTTGAAACCGACAGTGAAATCCGCGTGGTCGTTGAACTTCCAGGCGTCGAAAAAACTGACATCAAACTTCACGGCACCGAAG
>CAZYUQ010000013.1:0-17165 GCA_964650565.1 uncultured Candidatus Bathyarchaeia archaeon
CTGTCGGAATCGAAACCAAAGGAACTGCTAATGCCATCAATATCACAGTAGTCATCAATATGCCAATTAAAGATTTTTTCATTTTTCTTTCCTCATTAGATGTCGCTCTTTCATAGTATTAGACGACCACTTTAAAAGGTTTTCTATATGATAATCTCTAGCCCAAATCCAAAAACTGAAACTTTTGCATATAAATGCTGGTCAGTAGTGGCATAAAAACCACCTCAAACGCTACACAACACACCTCACAAGCTTAAAAACGCATAAGCACGACAAGCGCCACACCACGCTCCACACCATGCTTCTACCAACCGCGCACACGCCTAAAACCTCAATAGCGGGCTATAAACTGCAGGAAACCGCCTAACCCGTGGAGTGACTATTAACAGCGGCAGCTAGTTTTCCCCCCGCGGCTAAAACAGCCCTATCAGAGTCGCTGAGAACAAGCTCAACCTGCAACTCTGTGTTTCGCGTAACGTTCTTCACGCACAGAGCCTTCTTTAAGCCCTTAACGTCCAGCTCGAACACATCACCCTGCGCTACGCCCACGTAATCCGCTTTGTTCGCGAAAGTTAAGGGCACAACTCCAAAATTCACCAAGTTCGCAAAATGTATCCTAGCAAAAGACTTGGCTATGATAGCTTTAACGCCGAGGTATTTAGGCGCTAACGCAGCATGCTCCCTTGAGGAGCCCTGACCATAATTTTCGCCGCCCACAATGAAACCGCCTCCTTTCTCCAAGGCCCTACCTGCAAAACTGGGGTCAACATAGCGAAACGCGTGCTTGCTTATCTCAGGAATGTTACTTCGCAAAGACAGAATCTCCGAGCCGCCTGGCAGAATATCATCAGTTGAAACATTATCACCCAACTTCAACAGAACCTCCCCACTCAGCCTATCCGCTAGAGGGTGAAAGAGCGGCAAGGGCTTAATGTTAGGACCCCGCGCAATCTCTGCCACAGGAGCTTTTTCGCCTGGGAAAATAAACATGCTATCGTTGATTATGAAGTTCTCGGGTAGACTCACCTCAGGGTATTCGCCCAGCTTTCTGGGGTCAGTTATCTCACCGTACAATGCAGAGGCAACAGCCGTCTCTGGACTCACCAGATAAACCTTGGCGCTTTGCGTTCCAGACCTGCCGCGGAAGTTGCGGTTAAAAGTTCGGAGGGACACGCCATCAGTTGGCGGAGCCTGCCCGCTTCCAATGCATGGACCGCACGCGTTCTCCAGTATCCGCGCGCCAGCCCTAACAATATGCCCAAGTTCGCCGCTTGCAGTCAGATGCTCCAAAACCTGCCTTGAGCCAGGCGAAATTGTTAAGCTCACGTTATCATTGACTTTTTTGCCCTTCAAAAGGGCAGCTACAATTTTTAAATCGCGAAGTGAAGAATTGGTGCAGCTGCCAATGCAAACTTGGTTCACAGGTGTCCCTTCAACGTCGCTCACTGCTTTCACGTTATCTGGGCTATGGGGGAGCGCTATCAAAGGTTCGATTTCTTTCAGGTTTACCTCGAGAACGTCACTGTACTGTGCGCCCTCATCAGCTTCAAGCGCCACCCACTGTTCTTCTCGTCCCTGCGCCTTCAGGAAAGCCCTTGTTGCCGCATCGGAGGGAAAAACGGATGTTGTAGCACCTGTTTCTGTTCCCATGTTCGCTATTGTTCCTCTTTCGGGAACGCTTAAAGTTCTAACACCGGAGCCGAAGTACTCTAAAATCTTGTTTACTCCGCCTTTTACACCAAGTTTCCGCAGAACTTCTAGTATCACATCTTTCGCTGAAACAAAAGGCGATAGAGCACCTGTCAGTTTTACGCCTAATATGCTGGGCATCTCTAAGTGGAATGGTTCTCCAGCCATAGCCAGTGCAACATCGAGCCCTCCGGCGCCTATGGCGATCATACCCATGCCGCCTGCTGTAGGCGTGTGGCTGTCGCTGCCCAGCAACGTGTAAGCTGGTCTCGCGAAACGTTCCAAATAGAGTTGGTGGCATATGCCGTTGCCGGGGCGTGAGAAAACAATGCCATATTTGGCTGCTACTGCTTGGAGGTATCGGTGGTCATCAGCGTTTCTGAAGTCATTCTGCAGCATGTTGTGGTCGACGAAACTTAGGCTCAGCTTTGTTTTAACTTGTGGGGCGCGCATAGCTTCGAACTCCAGATAAGCTAAGGTTCCAGTGGAGTCCTGAGTTAACGTGTGATCTACGCGTAAGCCAACCTGTTCACCAGGCGCCATTTTTCCGTCTACAAGGTGTGCCTCTATGATTTTTTCGGCTAAACTCTCACTCATGTCATTTCACCAAGATACCGCAAATGCCGAGTGCGCACCTGAATGGTTGCGCTGCCTCGGTTCTAAGCCAAAAAAGGGAGATGCAGAAATTTAAACTGCACGGCGTAAAGAATAATTTTTAGTTACTGAAATAGCTAAATTGCCGCCACATACTGCAAATTTTGCCCCATGCTGATAGTTTTAAGCTTTTAAAGTCTGGGGAAAAGTGCAAAATGCCCCAAGTTTTCCTGAAGAGGATGCGTTAATGCAGGTGTGCGTCTTCATGTGCTTCGGCGTTGTTAACCAAAATATGCATCAGGTCGGTTTTGGTGACCATGCCCAGCAGTTTTTTAGGGTTGGCAGGGTCTACAATTAGGATACGTCCTACTTCGTGTGCCTCCATTCTTTTGAAAGCGGTTAACGCGGTTTCGTGGGGGTAAGCAGTAACGAGTTTGCGTCGAGCAATATCGCTGACAAGTGTGGTTTGTCTCTGCGATTTTCCAACTTTTGATACTTCTTCCAATGTTGCTATTCCAACAGGTTCGTCTTTTTCGTTCAGTACAGGATACGCTACGTAGTGATATTTCGCGATTAAATCTAAGAATTGAGTGACAGTGATGCCGCTGGGAACAGTCTTAAGGTGCTTAGTCATCAAGTCCCCAACCTTGATGTGGGCGAGAGCATCAGATTCTCTTAATAGCAGAACTGGCAGATAGCCATAGGCTTCTTCTATTTCTTTGGCTTCTTTGAGTGCGCTTGTTCTCTTTTGCATCGCTGCAACAATTACACGTTCAACAACGTTGGGTTCATGCTCTATAACTTCTGTGTTGATAATGCCGTTTTCCACTGCACTATAAAAGAAGTCTTCTCCAGCCTTCGTTCGAATTATCACGGTGGACCAGTCTTTCAGAGGGTAGGCGCCGCCCACAGATATGTCGGCTAGTTCAGCTGTGAAATCCGTGCATGTTCGGCAGCTAGGCATAATGTGCTTTTCAATTTCAGATAAGGGAATACGAATAACGTCTTTGTCGGTTTCAACGACAAACGTTGAAGATAAGCGCATTCGTTTTATTTCTGACGGCTGAATCTTGTACGTATCTGTTATGTGTTTCAGCAGGGGACTCAGCGAAAAGGTGCCAAAACAGAAAAGACCGATTGTTATCTTCAGATTATCCGTGATTTTGTGTTGCCACGCTTCCATCTTACGGAGAGCAAGCACGTGACAAGGAACGCCTACGAAAGCTATTTTCGTTTTTCCGTACCCATAAACTGCACTTCCATAGGCTTGAGCGACCGCGGATGGAAAAAACTTGCTACCGACCGCTGAGAGAATATCGTCAGGAACAACAGCTACGGCAGGCTTGGGCTTAGAGGGATTTTCAGGTTCAGCCTGAGAAACTATCGCGCTGTCAAAAAATTTCTTCTCGACACCGTAAGTCAAAAGCGAAGTTACCACAGCGCCGCCATGGCCTTGTTCTCTAAGCTTGGGGTCACTTGCTTGGGCAAGCACAATTTTCCGATAATAACCCAATTCTTCGTTTTTCATCGGGGCATCTGAAACAAACTTCAAGCTACGGAGCAAAAGGGCTTCAGAGTGAGGGCAGATGCCATAACAAATTGGACATAAATCCAAATCTTCAGAACAATCATGCAAGCGGCGGACTTTTTCACCTTCTACTTGCAACGCGCTGACGGGGCATGCAGCTTCGCAGGCACCGCATAAAGTGCAAAACCCTGAACTAATAATTTTTTTCTCTAACACGTTGTAAGCTATGAGCGACTCGCTTTTTGATACCACGATTTCCCTCAATTGATTATTAGCTTTGAGAGTCTTAAATACGTAGTCATTCAACGCGCATTACTGCATGCGCAGTGAAGGGCTAGCAGGAGAAAAAGGCATCGAACCGCGGAAAATTCAACCCGAGTTATTTGTAACGACACGCAGAGATGCTTCGGATAAACCTGCACCGTAGCTTAACTGCCACAATTGTTCTCTTCGGACAAATTTTGAATATTCCTGTTATTTGAATTGATTTTATAAGGAAGTTCAGACATAGAAGCAGTAACGTTCCATGTTGAAGGAGAGAAAACATAGAACGTTACGGCACAACACAATGAACAAAAAAGGAGTGATAGAGAATGGCAGAAAAATCAGATGTGATTTTCGTTGGAAACAAACCCCCCATGAGCTACGTGCTCGCAATTATAACGGCGTTCTCTGGAGACAGCACCAAAGAGGTAACGCTGAAAGCGCGAGGACAAGCGATAACGACTGCAGTTGACGTGGCGGAAATAGCCCGAAATCGTTTCATAAAAGACTTGAAGGTAAACAGCATAGCCATAGGAACAGCGGAGATGCCCCCGAGGGAAGGCGAAAACAGGTCTAGAATGGTTTCAACGATAGAAATAGCCCTCTCAAAATAGCAGCGATAGCAACACAGAGCAAAGATAAAAAAAACTTTAGCTCTCCACATCTTTTTATCAGTTTTTTAGCAACGCAACTATAGAAAAACGCGAGTTCACAGTAAAAGACAAGCAGGTTTTGCGCGGCGAATTCCTTGCAGCGTTAAGTTTTGGTGTTCCCTCTTTCCGCCAGATAAGCCTCAACTTTCTTGACAATTTCAATGAAAGCCTTTGTTGCGGGAGAATCCGTCTTGTCAATCACGAATGGCACACCCTTATCTGAGTTCAAGCTTACTTTCGGGTCTATTGGTATGCTTCCGAGGAAGGGAACATTAGTTTCTTCAGCCAGTTTCTTTCCGCCGCCAGACTGGAATATGTCGATTTTTTCTCCGCAATGCGGGCAGACGAAGCCACTCATGTTTTCAACAATGCCTATTATAGGCATGCTAAGCCTCTCGGCGAACGTGATTGCCTTTTTGACGACGACTCGGGAAAGCTCGGAAGGCATCGTGACGATTATGACACCGTCAATTTCAGGCAACAGTTGTGCTATACTTAGAGGTTCGTCGCCGGTTCCCGGCGGCAAATCAATAAAAAGCATGTCTAGTTCGCCCCAAACGATGTCGGATAGGAACTGGCGTATCGCCGTCATTTTCAGTGGGCCACGCCAGATTGTTGGAAGCCCTTCTTGCAGAAAGAAATCTATGGAAACAACTTTCATGTTTAAAGGTCCTGTTACTGGGAACGCGCCGGGTGGTCCCACTTTGAGCTGTTGTCCTGACAAGCCAAGGAGTCGGGGTACGCTTGGCCCGTGAATGTCCGCGTCTAATATGCCTACGTGGTTGTCGTGCAGGGCGAAAGCCGCGGCGAGGTTGACGGTCACGGTGCTTTTGCCTACGCCGCCTTTGCCGCTTAGCACCGCGATTTTGTGTTTGATTTTGTTCATTCTAGTCCTGAGGAGTTCACGTTGTTCTAGCATTGGGTTTCTGAACGTGCTAGCTGGGCGCGGGGTTTCTTTTGCGGTCATAGAAACTCCAACTTCATGGGTTTATGTTGTTTGAAGGGGACTAAATAGTTTTATGGTGACTGCTTAAACTTTCGAACCGAAGGTGAATACTGCTATTGATGTGTGGTTAGCCGAGTTTGTAGCCGATCTTCCTCAAGAATTCCCTGCGTTCCTTGATGTCCGCGTCTGTCTCGATACCCTTACTTTTTGAACCGTCGACCACACCTATTATGCCTCTGCCCTGTGCTGTTTCTGCAATCAGGATTTCCAGAGGGTTGGCGGTAGCCGCGAAAATCGTGCAGACTTCAGGCACCTTTTTGATTTTGTCTAAGACGTTTATGGGGTAAGCGTTCTTCAGGTATATAACAAAGCTGTGGCCACATGCGATTTCGAAGGCTGTTTCCGCTACTAAACGCTGTAGCTCAGCGTCGTTTCCCTCATGCCGCACTAAGCAGGGTCCTGAACCTTCGCAGAAGCCAATTCCGAATTTGATTGTTGGCACAGCGTTAACCAATGCTTCGTAGAGGTCTTCGGGTGTTTTTATGAAGTGCGCCATGCCTAAGATTACGTTGCAGTCTTGGGGTGGGTCAATCTTAACTGTTTTGAACTCTATCATCTCTTGGTTCTCCGAGAAACAGTATTAGCGGCTCTTGCTTTTAGATTCTACGATTTAACGCCAGCGTTACGGAGCCTTTTTACTAATATGAAAAAGCAGTTTTAAACTGCAGTCTTTTGAAGGCGCATAGTTTTTTGGCTTTCTAAACGCTCTACTATAGAGTTAAATTAAGAAGGCCTAAGTCGCACATAGAATAATCCTTTAGATTCAAATGTTGGAAATAGAGTCTAGTAAGTCTATCAAAATAGAGGCTGACACGTTGAGGCTTCAGGATTAAATTTTAATTTCCTAAGCGTCACATGGATAGATTAGCGTGGTACACGTGAAGGGATAGTTGAGGTTCAATGAGTTAATAATACACACATTACCTCTTGAATTCTATCCCACTCCTACCGATGCAACTTGAACAGGGATGAGATGAATGGAGAAATGAGGTTCAAAGAATACTGGTACACGTATCTTTGTGCCTATTTGATCGGCATTCCTTTTGTAGCAGTATATTCGGCATTACAAATCTATTTCAGTTGGGGTACGTTTCGCATTGATGATATAGGATATTGGACAGAGTTATTGCCATACAACCTTCTCGTGTACAGTGCGGCATACCTGATAATTTTAGGAATCGTGTACGTTTTGATGAGGAAAACACGATAAAATCTTCAGCAGGAATCTGATTATGCAAGAACACCGGTCTTCAACCTGCTTCGCCAAGTTCACGCAAAAACCGTTCTGTGTTAGCTTTCGAGGAATGCCGTTAGTTTTCTCGGATTGAACACGGCGAACTTGGCTTTTTTCAGGATTCTGCCGATTCTCGGAATCAAACCTGCGGCGTCCGTTCCAAGCTTACACGTTAAAACGTGCTCAAATAAGCCCAAAGGTTCTACGCTGATTATGTCTCTGTTCAGCTTCGCGTATTCTAACGCGTTTTTCAAGTCGCGGAGAGGTACATTTAAGACTAGCAGCTTGTCCAGCAGGGCTTCTTGCCAAACCGTGTAAGTTTCAACCTGTTGCGCTGATAACTCGGCTTCTATGCGGTTTTCTTCCGCGTCTACACGGGCTACTTTTATGGTTAAGGGCAAGTCTCCGCAGAACCCGAAAAGTTCCCCAAGTTTCCTTAGTGCAGTTTTTCTTTCGTCTACCAGCTGCGCCTGTAAGCGGCTTAGCGGTATTGTTGCGTGGATAGTTTTCGGCTGGAAAACTCCTACATCTACAGCAAGCATTTCTGCGCTTTTTTCAAAATTTACAATGTAACCTTTCAATGTTGAAAGTTTCTCCAAGTTTTCTATGCTTGTTGGGCAGAATCCGATTTCCTTAGCAATGTAGCTCGTTGCGATGACTTCGTCTTCTCCTGATAGGGCTATCTGAACCCACCTGCCAGCCGTAGTGCCCAAAACCTTTGCTTCCACATCTAAACCTTCAAACGGACGTTTCAGGGCATCACTAATCTGGTTTAGATGGTTGTTGCTGTGGAGTCTCGTGAGTAAGGTCAGCGTGGTCATGGGTATTCGCCAATTAACCCTGAGATTTCCTTGTGAAGTGCTAGAACTCTTTCAGCAGCTTCGTGTCTTCCTTCATCGGCAAGTTCCGCAACGGTCACTTCTATCGGCACTCGCTTCGCTTTTGCGATTAGCTTGTCAGCGTATGAAACGATTTTTTCTTCGATAGTCACTGGAGCGTAAACGTCCTTTGGCCAGCCCAATTGCGCGGCTTCGCTAGGGGCTATTCCGCCGCCGACATGGCGTTTCACTATCGAAATCACGGGTGCAGGTAGACCCGCTGCTGTTAAGATTTCGGCGCCGACAACTGCGTGGTGGACGCTGTGCGTTTTTGAGCGACCAATATCGTGAAGTAAAGCTCCTATTTCCACAAGTTCTAAGTTAACGTTTAAGCCGTTTTCTTTGCATTTCTTAGCGGTTTCGAGTGCAAGCTCGGCTACGGCTTTGCAGTGTTTTATGACTTTTGGGGAGCATTGGTTGTCGCGGAGAAGTTGTAGTGCTTGCTCCCTAGATGGAAGCTTTTTCACTCACCCAGTTCCTTCTTTAGCTGCTCAACTTTCGCGGTTAATTGTTCGACGATTTTGCCGTTTTCGTAATGCGCTAGAGGCTTGCCGCAGGTTGAACAGTGAAAAACTTGCTCTACTGCTTCTTCAAACGGGACTCGTTTGCACCCTGGCGTGTTGCAGTAGTAGAAGTCGTGGTTCTTCTCGTAGTCAAGGCGGACGCAAAGTTTCTCGAGTACCCTGCGTTTTTGGCTTAGGATGAAGCCTTCAAGTTGGTCTGGTTGGAGTTTCCAGTGGAATATGAACCAGCCTGTTTTGGGGTCGCGGGTTCTTCTTAAGCTTACGAGGGAATGGTCGTAGAGTTTGTAGAGGATTTTGCGGACTGAGTTTAAGCGGATGCCTGTTTTGTTCGCTATTTCGTCGTCCGTGGTTTCCTCTGAGTTTTTGAGGGTTTCAATAAGTTGGACGGCTTCTTCTTCGCCTAGTGCCGTTGCCACTTTCATAAGTGTTGCATCATCGATTGTTGATAACATATTTTGCTTCCTTTTTAACCTATAATTAATGGCGACGCTGCAATAAAACTCTTCTCAGAGTCCCAGCCAAAATCAACGGGACACTACCGTTTTTTTCCCTCTTTCTTGGGGGATTATCGTTGTTTTCGCGTTTTCAAACTTTTTCGCTAGTTCTTTTCCTTCAAAAAACCTGTCTAAAAACACGGCAAGCGCTGCGCATTCTGAGTGCGGTTGATTGCCAACTGCCACGTTAAAATCGGAGACTTCAATTGAGAAAAATTCGCGGGGAACCTTCTGGCTTCCAACCAGCAGCAACACATCTTTCCCCATGCGCCTAATCCTGTCCAGCACGTTGCTTGCTTGTATGTTTTCTCCGTATGCTGTTAAGTGGACAACGATTCCGCCTGTGGCTTTCCAGTCTCTCACGGTGCTTCTCCAAGACTCGCCCATTTCGAAAGAGAATTTGCCTCCCCAATTAGCCGTGACTTTTTCCACGGTTGCCTTGATTGACTCGTCTTTTACGTCGGCAAGCAGGAAGCCTGAAGCGCCTAGTGCTCGCGCTGTTAGGGCAACGTGGGTTGTAAGCCTCGCGTCGCGCTGCACCCTGTGTCCCCACCTCAAAACAACAATGCTCTGCATGCCCAGCTCACTTCTGTTTGGTCGTGTGGCTTGGTTCGAATTTTCCATTAAGTTCTCCCACTCGTTTTCGGACGTTTTCAACGAACGCGGGCGTTGCTTCGAAAACGACTTGTACTGAGTTTTCGGTGAAGTTCACTTTTTGCACTTCTGTTCTTGCGTGAACCCATGACATGAAGGGCATGGTCTGGGTTGTTAAGGGAACTTCGAATGATGCTTGGATGTGGTTTTCAAGGTTTTTCAGTATTTCCTGTTTCAGCAGGTCTATGTTGGTGTGGTGTAGTGCGGATATGAGTAGGGGATTTTTTATTTTTTCCTTTAAAGTTTCCAGTTTCTGGTTTAGCTCTGCTTCAGCCAGTAAGTCGATTTTGTTCAGCGCTGTTATAATTGGTATGCCTGCTGCTCCTATGCGGTTTATTGTTTCTAGGCAAATGCTGTTTTTTCTTTCGATTGTTTCTATGGGTTCGCTTATGTCTAAAACCAGCATTATCAGGTCTGCGTAGATAGTCTCTTCCAAAGTCGAGTGGAACGCATCCATCAGCAGTAAGGGCAAGCGGTCTATGAAGCCAACGGTGTCTGTTAACAGGAACTGTCTTTTTGAGAATTCTACAAGCCGCGTTGTAGTTGAAAGCGTGGTGAACAACGCCTTGTCCACGCGCACTGCTTCCTCTGTCAAGGCATTGAACAGTGAGCTTTTTCCCGCGCTTGTGTATCCTGCCAAAGAAATAGCTGAAAAGCCTAATGCGGCTCTTCGTTCACGATGCAGGAGACGTTTTTCTCGGATTTTTTCAAGTTTTTTCTGGATGGTGGAAATTTGCCTTTTCACCGCGTCCTGATAAACGTCAGCCTCATACGCTCCGAGCCCCATGAATCCAGGTTGCTCTTTCATTTTTGTCAATCTTACTCTTTCTTTAGCGTGAGCAAGTTCGTACTTTTGCGTAGCCAGTTGAATTTGAAGTTGGGCTTCGGCTGTTGTGGCTCTTTTCGTAAAGATCTCCAGAATCAGTTGGAAACGGTTGATGGCTTCGACTCCTGTGGCTTTCGCCAAGTTGTAAGCTTGAACTGACTTCAGCGGGTTGTCGAAGAGTATTTTTTCTGCGCCTGTTTCTTTGACAAGCGTGGCGAGTTCTTCGACTTTTCCAGCGCCTATCTGGTAGCGTGGGTCAGCTCTTCTGGTTTGTTCTAGTTTTGCGACAACGGTGTATCCAGCAGCTTCGGCTAGTTTTTCGAGTTCTTCTAAACTTGAGGTTTCACGATTCAGTCGTCGCTGCACTATGATGGCTTTCGTTACTTTGGCTCCTCCGTGCCCTTCTTGTTCAACTGCATTAGGTCGCCAAGCGTTAACTCGCGACTTTGCGCCTTAGGAGTTTGCCGCGTGACTTTTTCTTCTGCAACTGGAACAAGCAGCTTGATTTTCAGCGTGTGCTCAAGTTTGGTGACAAGCTGGTTGTTAGGCGTCATCTTCCCTGTCTCGATTTTTCTTAAAACTGATGCTTTCTCGTTAAGTTTTTTGCCCAAGTCCTCATGGGACATGCCAAGCTTTTCCCGAGCTTGTCTTATCTTTGAGTCGTAGCCTTCTACTATTTCCTGAGTGGTATCCACCGTGGCTTTTGCTACTTTCCTTTTCACGGGCATAGGCACGAAGGGTTTTCTTGCTAGTTCCTGCTTAGGCGCTGGCTCATCATAAATTACCTTCCCATGTTTCGCGCATTCGCTGCATACGGTTAGCTTGGCGCCTTCAATCAATGCTCTGGTGGGCGTGCCGTAAATTTTATGCCCGCAAACTTCGCACCGCAATAACTTTTCACCCAGTTGTCTTTATTATCTGGTTATGTTTATACTTGTCGAATCAAAAAAGCATGGAACAACGGTGAACCTTGTGGAAGAAGCGTTGAAACGCGTTAGAAGCACCGCGGACTACCAGTTTGGCAAAGGCGTAGGCGCCAAGCTCTTTCCAGAAAACGTGGAAATCTTGTACTCCAAAGCAACGGGCAGAATACGCTACGTCAACTTGAACGGCGAACGATTAACCACTCTCCGCCCTACCGATGGCTTGCTTTCCCTCAGCATCACCGCAGCTAAACGCGTAGTTGAAAACGCGGTTCCAGCTCGATGCTTAGTCACTGTGCAAAATGACGTGGCAGAGTTTGTTGCCGACGGTAGCGACGTGTTCGCAGCACACATCACCAAAGCTGACGAAGCAATACACGCGAAGGATGAAGTTATCATGGTGAATGAAGCGGGCAAGGTTTTAGCGGTTGGACGCGCCCTGCTGTCAAGCGCAGAGATGAAAGCATTCAAAACAGGCGTCGCCGTCAAAGTGCGCCACGGCAGCAAAAAACAAAACCGGTCGTAATTTGAAAATACGTGAATTTCTTGTATATAATTTAAAGCTGGGAAAACTTGGAATATGACATGTAACTAGGAATTCTCTTCAGGTCCACCTTGTGCTTGTCGTGCTTTTATGAAGTGGTAGTGTTAGCTTGCGTTTTTCCGTTGGCGTTTCTTTAGCGCTATTGCGCTTAAGGTGATTATTGTGATGGCTGCTACGGCTGCTACTACGCCGTATAATAGCAAAGGAGATGGAGAATCTGAGTCAGACCTGCTATAGCCGATAGGCGTGTATCGGTGGTTCCCAACGGTAGGGGACATTTGTGTGGCATTGTCCTGTTGCCCCATGCGACCGCCCATGATATAGAATATGTCGTTGACAACTGCGACTGCAGAGATGATGCAGGGGGCTGGCATTGAGGCGCTGCTGGTTTCCCAACTGTTGGCTACGGGATCATAACTGTACGTTGTTGCAAAGTCAAAAATGTAAATTCGCTTGGGAGCATTAACGCCTGTTGTCGCTACTATGGCTGCTGTGCTGCCGTAGGTTGGGCAGCTTGCCCCTTTCTCCCAGCTGTCATTTTGAGGGGTGTATATTTGGAAGAACGAGTCTACTTGCGACGTTGAAGGGTTACTGTTTGCTCCGATGAACCATATTTCGTCATCAACCACGACTGAGCCGTAGCCTGTGATTTGGTACGGCGACGGAGTTTTCGCAGTCCACGAATCAGTTGCTGGGTCATAAAAATTGTTTACGCCGTTGCCAATAAGGTAGATTTTCCCATCGACAACGTTAGCTGTTATGGGGCTGCTATCCGCATAAGCAGAGGGCACAGGCATGGATGATTTTGTTTCCCAAGTGTTAGTGGCGGGGTCATAAACTTCATTTGCCCCTGTGTTGAAATACTCAAAATCGCTGGGGCCAGTTTCATTGAACGTGATGACAGCATAATATCCGCCGATGCAGTAGATCTTGTTCTGGTAAACGGCTATGCCGAAAAGTGCTCTTGCAGTAGGCATCACCTCCTTGGTGCTGTATTTGTCCGTTTCTGGGTTATACTCCCTGTTAGTGTCCGTTACTTCTCCCGAGAAGAAATCGATTGATGCCCAACGTCCAGTTCCATACCCGACATCGCCTCCGATAACGTATATCTTACCACCGACCACAGCGGCTCCAAGATGTGCCCTTGGCTCCCACAGTGCCGCATTGGACGTCCATGAATCTGCGGTTGCGACATCAGAAGCCGAAGCAGGTTTAGTGAAGATTACGCAGAAGGCTACTAAGCAGGTGAGAAATAGGGCGAGAGCGGTTGTTCGGTACATACATATTCCAATAGCATCGCTCTGTTTGCGCTCTTATATCTTGCGGAAGGTCACTTCAGCCTATTTATACTTTAAATAAGGGGGCTATAGTTTCTCCCGAGCACTAGTTCCGCCACCTAACAAAAGCAAAGTATATGAGTTCCTAAAATAGAATAGCAAGTTAAAGGCGAACAACTATGCAAAGGCGCATGAACCCCCGAGAAGCAAGACGTATGATGCAACGAATGGGCATGAGCATGGACAACGTCCAAGACGTCACACAAGTCATCATCAAAACCACCAACAAAGACATAATCATCGAACAACCCGAAGTCTCAATCCTAAACATGCAAGGACAAAAAATCTTCCAAGTCGCAGGCGGAACAATCACCGAGAAAACACCTGAACGCGCCACCCCCAAACTCGCCATACCCGAAGAAGACATACAACTCGTCGCAGACCAAACAGGCAAAAGCACAAACGAAGCCCGAAAAGCCCTAGAAGAATGCGAAGGAGACCTAGCAAAAGCCATACTACTACTCCAGTCATAGCATTGCAAAAACGGTTATTTCTATATAGCACCTTCCATATTACTTCTGATACGTGAATTTAATGGCAATTCAGGATTTTGACATCACCGTGGTTGGTCACTTCGCAATAGACTCCATATCTCTCCCCAACCGACCACACCCACTCGTCGTTTTAGGCGGCTCTGCCGCGTACACTTCACTTTTAACCAGACGCCTAGACGCCACGGTTTCAGTAATCTCCAAAGTCGGCGGGGATTTCCCAGAAGCTTACATGTGGTGGCTCCAACAAGAAGGCATAGACCTTTCAGGCGTCACCAAAGTAGAAACCGACAAAACCACACGCTTCGAACTCAAATACAACAAAGACCTAACAAAAAGAACACTAAAACTAAAAAACAAAGCCTCACCCATAACCACAAACGATTTACCAAAATCCCTACAAGCCAAAGCCATCCACATAGCACCCATAGCAAACGAAATCGCATACAACACAGCCGCACACTTGAAAAAATGCACAGGAGTCCTATCCCTCGACGCACAAGGCCTACTGCGAAGCTTCGGCGCCAACGGAAACGTGAAATACCGCTCCTCAATCAACAAAAACCTCCTAAGCCTCATCACCATCTACAAATCCTCCCTAGATGAACTACACGCCGCAACAGGACACACCGACATGCGCAAAGCAATAAAAACCATCCACGACTACGGAGTAGAAACCGTCATCATCACCCTAGGCTCCAAAGGAGCAGTGCTTTCCGTATGCGGAACACGCTACAACATCCCCCCACACAAATCAGCCTCAGTAGTAGACCCAACAGGCGCAGGAGACGTTTTCATGAGCGGGTTCCTAACCGAATACATCCGCCAAAAAGAGTCCTTATGGTGCGCGTGCGTTGGCTCTGCCGCTGCTTCGCTGGTTGTCGAGGGAATAGGCCCAACATTTTTCGGAGAAAAAGAAGAAATTTACCGCAGAGCCCAAGCTATCTATGAAAAGAGAATTAAGCAATAACGCGTATTGTACAGCGTAGAAGAACTATGTGAAGGTGTTTCATTGGGACGCATCGATAAAGGAGTCAAATGCAGCGTATCCGGCTGCGGCAAAGAAGCAGCCCGTTCAATTTCAACCGAAAAAGTCAAGTCTGCAGGGTTAAAAGTCAGCAGTAGCGAGAAACGGGCTTACCTCTGCAAGGAACATTACAAGGAATTCAAAAAGAAAACTAAAAAAGACAAGACGCTAGATAAGTGGCGTTACAGCGCCTAAAAGGAAGCAGCAAACATGCGAATACTGCAGTTACATTCTAACTTTATCGCTTTCACGCCTATAGCGAAAGAAAACGCCATAGCCGAAGAAGCAGAGAAAAAAGAAAACCGCGTTGAAGAAGCCGTAGTGCTCTTCATAGCCGTTGAAGAAGGCGATGACGCGGCAATAGCCCAAAAAGCAATTGACGACGCGCACGCTTTTCTGCACAAATTGAAGGTTAACCGCATCCTGCTTTATCCTTTCGCCCACTTAAGCAGCAACTTGGCAAAGCCCGCTGAAGCATTAAAAATAGTAAAAACCATGGAAGCCAACGCGAAACAAGCAGGCATAGAAACGTACCGTGCTCCCTTCGGCTGGAACAAACAGTTCACAATCTCCATTAAAGGACACCCATTGGCAGAGCAAGCACGCTCCTACGCCGCTGCACAAACCGAGGTGAAAGCTGAAGGCGAAGCAAAGAAGGAAGAGGAACCTGTCTCTGCAGCGCTGAAAGCTGAAGATAAGCTGCAATCGTTCTGGCATGTCCTCGTGCCTGACGGTTCACTTGTGCCGATTGAAGAGTTCAAGTTTAAGGGGCATGCCAATCTGCAGAAGTTTTCGCAGTACGAAACCAAGAAGGCGCGTGCCGTTACGGCGATGCCTCCTCATGTGCCGTTGATGAAGCGGTTGGAAATTGCGGATTACGAGGCAGGCAGCGACCCGGGTAACCTACGCTGGTACCCGAAGGGACGAATGATAAAATCATTGCTGGAACGCTACGTCACGGCGAGAATGAACGCTTACGGTGCTATGGAAGTTGAAACGCCTGTTATGTATGACTTCAACCATCCCAGCTTATCTAGTTACCTTAACCGTTTTCCCGCCCGTCAGTACGTCCTGAAGTCAGAGGACAAAGAGCTGTTTCTGAGGTTTGCTGCGTGCTTTGGTCAGTTCCTCATGGCGCACGATGCCCAGTTCAGCTACAAACAGATGCCCGTCAAACTATATGAGCTAACACGTTATAGTTTCAGGCGCGAGAAAAGCGGTGAAGTAGTTGGTTTGAAACGGCTACGGGCGTTCACGATGCCTGACTGCCACGCCTTCTGCATGGACTTGGAACAGGCAAAGAAGGAGTTCATGACGCGGTTCAACATGTGCATAGATGTCCTCGCCAACATTGGTTTAACGAAAGATGATTACGAAATTGCCATGCGTTTCACACGAGGCTTCTACGACAAAAACAAAGCCTTAATTGCCGAGTTGGCAAAGGCGTTTGGAAAACCCATTCTGGCAGAGGTTTGGAACGAGCGGTTCTTCTATTTCATCTTGAAGTGGGATCTGAACTTCGTGGACAACCAAGACAAGGCAGCGGCGCTCAGCACAGACCAGATCGACGTGGAAAACGCGAAGCGATACGAGATAACCTATGTGGACGAGAAAGGCGAGAAACAGCACCCGCTGATTCTCCACTGCTCCCCGAGTGGCGCCATCGAACGCGATATTTACGCGCTGTTGGAGAAGGCTTACCGTGAGCAGATGAAAGGCAAAGCGCCGATGCTTCCGTTATGGCTCTCGCCAACGCAGGTTAGGCTGATACCGATAAGCGACAAGTACATGGACAAAGTTGAAGAACTCGCCAAGAAAATCGAGGATTCTGGCATCCGAGTGGACATAGATGACACCTCAGCAACATTGCAGAAGAAAATCCGCGAAGCCGAACAAGAATGGGTTCCCTACGTCGTCGTTATCGGCGAAAAAGAACTCGAGTCAAGCATACTCGCAGTGCGAGACCGCGAATCCCGCGGGCAACAGAAGCTTACCGCGGAGGAGCTTCTCGCAAAGGTCCATGCCAAGATTGACGGAAAGCCCTTCAAAGCGTTACCGTTGCCACGGAACCTTAGCAAGCGCCCACAGTTCCACGGGTGACAGCAAATCGTATATTTCATTTACGCAACCTATATCAAATGAACACGCGATATGAACAACTGTAACGAGGGAAACCTATGAGCGTAAAGCAAGAGCTAATAATCTACGTAGACGGCGAGTATTATTCGAAGTCGCAGGCGAAAGTATCCGTTTACGATCACGGTCTCCTGTACGGAGACGGCGTTTTCGAGGGGATCCGCGCCTACAACGGTGTTGTTTTCAAGCTTAAAGAGCATATTGACAGGCTTTACCGTTCCGCACACGCAATAATGCTGCAGATACCACTGGCAAAGGAAGAGATGGTGCAGGCGGTGCTGGAAACTTTGCGAAAAAACAACTTAAGCAACGCCTACATTCGTTTGGTGGTAACGAGAGGCGTGGGCGACCTTGGGCTGGACC
>CAZYUQ010000014.1:0-16741 GCA_964650565.1 uncultured Candidatus Bathyarchaeia archaeon
CTATGCCTATGCCTATTGCGCCTAAGGGTCTTCCTGTTACCTGGTTAACGAAGGTGCTGTCTGTGTCTGTTCCTTCGGCGACAGTGGTTAGTTTAGTGTAGATGAAGGCTGAGGCTGTCCAGTCGCTAACCATCGCTGCGGAACAGCCAAGCGGCTTCGGCGTTTGCTCTGAAGGATAAATCATCCGTACATTGTTGAGGCTGAAGAGACCATCGAAATAGCTGAGGTAAGGCATGCCGAAAGCGTAGACTCTGCCGTCGTTTGCGCCCACATAAACTACGCCGTCAACCACTGCAGGAGAAGAAGTCACCCAACCGCCTGTTGTATAGCTCCATATTAACGCTCCCGTAGCAGCATCTAGGCAGTAAACCGCTTCATCAACTGAACCAACAAAAACTTTGCCGTCAGCCACAGCAGGAGAAGAACGCACTTGGTGTCCTGTTGTGTAGCTCCATATGAACGCACCAGTAGCAGCATCCAAACAGTAAGTCTTGTTGTCGTATGAACCCACAAAAACCATACCATCGACAACAGCAGGAGAAGAAAACACATCATCACCTGTTGTGAAGCTCCATACGAATGCCCCTGTAGCAGCATCTAAACAGTACACTTTGTCGTCCCGTGAGCCCAGATAAACGTTGCCATCCGCAACTGTCGGAGAAGAATCCAAATTGTCGCCTACGGTGTAGCTCCATATTAACGCTCCCGTAGCAGCATCTAAACAGTAAACCTTGGTGTCATGTGAACTCACATAGACCTTGCCGTCCACAACAGCGGGAGAAGAATCCACAGAATTTCCTGTTGTGTAGCTCCACATGAACGCGCCGGTAGCCGCGTCTATGCAGTGAACCTTGTTATCCCACGAGCCCACGAAAACATTGCCATCTGCGATTGTCGGAGAAGATTCCACTGGACCACCAGTTGTGTAACTCCATATGAGCGTGCCAGTAGCCGCGTTCAAGCAGTAAACATTGTTGTCGTTTGAGCCCACGTAGACTTTGCCATCAACCACTGCAGGAGAAGAATATATGTAGTCGCCTGTGGGGTAGCTCCATACAAATGCGCCGTTAGCAGCATTCAAACAGTAGACTGCGTAATCAAATGAGCCCACATAAACTTTGCCGTCAGCCACAGCAGGAGAAGAACGCACAACGCTGCCTGTTTGATAGCTCCATAGGATTTGGTTTGTGTTCGGCGCAGTGGATGTTGAGTACGCGGTGTTCGCTACGTCATGGCGGAACATCGGCCAGTCATCAGGACCAAAACAGTAAAGCTTGCCGTCGTACGAGCCAACGTAGACTTTGCCATCAGCAACAGCAGGAGAAGAATATACGTGGTTGCCAGTTGTGTAGCTTCCCATCAGAGCGCCGGTTGCAACGTCTAGGCAATAAAACGTATCGTCCCACGAGCCAACAAAAACTTTGCCATCAACCACAGCAGGAGACGGGTCTATATCACTTTGAGCTGTATAACTCCATATAAAAGCGCCAGTTGCAGCATCCAAACAGTAAACATTGTTATCCCAGGAACCCACGTAAACCTTACCATCGACAACAGCAGGAGAAGACTCCACGTAGTAGCCAGTTGTGTAGCTCCATACGAAAGCGCCCGAAGCCGCGTTCAAACAGTAAATCTTGTAGTCATCTGAACCAACAAAAACGTTACCATCGGCAACAGCGGGAGAAGAAAACACATCATCACCTGTTGTGAAACTCCATACGAACGCACCTGTCGCAGCATCCAAACAGTAAACCTTGTTGTCATACGAGCCAACAAAAACGTTACTATCAACCACGGCAGGAGAAGAACGCACGTCGCCACCTGTTGTGTAGCTCCACACTAATGCGCCGTTAGCAGCATTCAAGCAATACACCTTGTCGTCCACTGAACCAACAAAAACGTTACCATCGACAACAGCAGGAGAAGAAACCACAGAATTTCCTGTTGTGTAGCTCCACACTAATGCGCCGTTAGCAGCATTCAAGCAGTAAACATTGTTGTCGTTTGAGCCGATGTAGACTTTGCCGTCGGCAACAGCAGGAGACGAATATATGTAGTTGCCTGTGGTGTAGCTCCATACAAACGCGCCGTTGGCCGCATCCAAACAGTAAATTTTGTCGTCGTTTGAACCCACGTAGACTTTGCCGTCAGCCACAGCAGGAGAAGAAGTCACGTAGCTGCCAGTCGTGTAGCTCCAAAGAGGTTGATTTATGATTGGCGCTACAGACGTGGTGGAATATCCATTGCGTTGTAAGTCATGGCGGAACATTGGCCAGTTATCAGTTTCCGTAGTGACATCGCCCGATACGACTTGTACGATGAGACTGTTAACTGATAGGAAAGAAACTATTAGAATGACAAGTAACAAGCTTAAACCTAAACCTTTAACCCGATCAGAACTACGAGTGTGCCTAGACATGCTTTTTCCCTCGTATCTTATTATTTACTACTGCCCCTACTTAATTTTTTTGGAGAACCCATCAAAGCCTTCTGAAAAACAATGAACCGCTAAACAATCCTCATCAAATGCGCATCCATCGATAACCAACTGAAGCCTCAAACTATCAGTTTTAATACGCCATTCTTCAATGCATGATTTTTCCGCGGGTTACCCAAGAAACCTGAACCACAACACACGGCATGACGCAGGCAACATTGCCCACGTTAAGGCTACAAACGGTAAATTACAGTTGCTTATACCACTCAGCGAACTTGCGGACAGCATCTGCACGGTGCGAAAAACCATTCTTCTCCTCAAGCGTCATTTCCGCAAACGTCTTAGCGCTTGCAGCAGGCTGAAAAATAGGATCAAAACCGAAACCTGATTTACCGTTTCCCACACGCTCTTCACGGGTTATTTCTCCAGCAGCTTCGCCCTCAAAGCACACTGGCGCCCCATTCCCGTCATAGTAAACTATCGCTGAACGGAAAGTGGCTTTCCTGTCATCCACGCCCTCAAGCAACTTCAGCAAGCCAGAGTTACCCGCTGTCTGGTACACGTAAGCCGCATACGGTCCCGGAAAACCCTTCAAAGCATCAACGAATAATCCAGCGTCCTCCACTATAACGGGCAAACGGCATCGCCCAAAAGCGTCCACTGCGCTTGATTGTGCTATGTCGCTGAGGCTGGCGCTTTGTATTTCAAGTGCTTTCACGCGGAGCATGCCCGCGGCTATTTTGTGCTGCGCTAACACTCTGCGCGCCTCGTTGAACTTGTGAAAATTGTTTGTTGCGAAAAAGATGATTTTGCCCTTCAACTTGAACGCCATGTTAAGCTTCCTCTTTTCTCTCGGCAACGTACCTGCCGCGCTTCTCTATCGCTTTGACTTTGCCTAAAACTTTCACCGTTTCTTCCGCGCCTAAAACCGACTCGTAACCTTTCATCACGCTTTCGAAACATTCTTCCGCAAACTCGTAATGCGTACTCTGCAACGCGCGCTTCAGCAAATGCAAATCTACACCTCTAGCCTCAAGCTCCATGCTTTTCTCGCCTAGTCCGAAATCAACCAGAAAAACCTTGCCCTCCCCACTCAAAATCATGTTTGACGTTGTCAAGTCGCCGTGGATCACCCCGTGCCCGTGAAGTTTCCCAATTAACTCGCCGATTCTAAAGCACAGTCGCCGCCGCTCACCACGCACAACGCAACCCAGCAACTGCTTCACCTGTTTGCCATCCACAAACTCCATCGTGACCGCCGCATTCTCCAAGTCCACCATGAAAACCGTTGGCGTGGGCACCCCAGCCTTCTTCGCTTCATGCATCAACTGCGGCTCATGTGCTGTTCGGTAACTGCGAATCGCCGCATCCAACGCGGCAGGGCGGTATTTTTTGGGCAATCGCGCTTTGATGACTACTTTTTTGCCGTGCCAATCCGCCAGAAAAAGGCTGGCTTCCGCACCTTTCTTCAGCAACGTCCGTGAAGCTACTTCAACCATGGCACATCCACCCTGTCCAAACGCCACCTCAACTTAACAAAACTTTCCCCAACAGGCGTAACCACCCCATGCGTGTACGCTAAAACGCCAGTCCAAGCAATCATAGCGCCGTTGTCCGTTGCAAACTCACGCGGCACAACGCTGAACCGCGCGTCATGCTCCTCCGCAATAGACGCAAGCATTGCTTGCAGCCGCTTGTTAGCCGCCACACCGCCCGTCAACAGAAGCTCAGTCTTCTCAGTATGCGCTAACGCTCTTTCAGTGACTTCTGTAACCATTGAAAACGCGTTCGCCTGCAGGCTGTAACACAAATCCTCAAGCTTGCACTCGCCTTTGCGAAGCACAGTAACCGCCGCCGTAAGCAAACCGCTCAAAGACAAATCCATCCCCTTCACCGTGTACGGCAACGCAACAAGCTTCTCACCTTTACTGGCTAACTGCTCCACCGCAGCGCCAAGCGGCAAACCCCGCCTGTGCCTAAGCCCAGCCTCCCTTGCAAACACGTCTAAGCAGTTGCCAAGAGCAATATCCAAAGTCTCACCGAAAACCCTGTACCTGCCGCAGTCAAAAGCTGCAACAATCGTGTTGCCTCCAGAAACATAAAGCGCCACTGGATCACAAACGCCTGTTTTGAGTTTCCCAATTTCAATGTGCGCCACCGAATGGTTCACGCCTACAAGCGGCACATCAAGATATGAAGCTAACGCTCGCGCTACGGTGGCGCCTGTGCGCAGGCAGGGTCCTAAACCTGGACCTTGAGCGAAGGCGATTAAGCTCAAGTCGCTGGCTTTCACGCCTGCTTTAGCGAAAGCGTCAGCTAGGACTTTGTCGGCTACTTCTGCATGGTGCCTTGCGGCTTCTCTGGGGTGTATCCCGCCTTCTTCAGGTATGTAAGCGTCTGACACGTTGACTAAGGTTTTGCCGTGGAAAGTTGATATGCCCACGCCGAAGTCGTCAGCCGTGGATTCTACGCCTAGACAGTATGTTTCACTTGGCTTTTTCATTTCTGCGTGTTCCTTCATGTGATTTCTCGTTTCTCAGCATACATGTTTTTATCTGGAAGCCACGCATATATTAAATGTGATAGTTGGAACTGATAGATAATGCCGAAACGCAATGACTTGGAACAAAAAGCCCTCCAATTCGTGGTGAAAACAGGATACGAGGGCGTGCTTCAATCCGAACTGTGGCGAGAACTAGGCGCAAGCAGCCGAGAAGGCTCAAGAGTAGCCTTAAAACTGGAAGAAAAAGGCTTAATCCGCAGAGAAAAAGAACTGCAAGGCGGACGATGGACCTACAGGCTATTCCCCAAACGCCTCCCAGCATCCATCGAATCAATCGCTGACTGCCCATGCCTGCTATGCCAAGACAACGCAAGATGCGACCCGACAACAACAATTTCGCCGAAAAGCTGCACGAAACTCACAGAATGGATTCTTTCGCTAGACAAAAGCGAGCCAGCGCCGCTAGGTGACGGAGATCTTGCCCAAGGCTTGGATCCAAGATAGAAAACGCGATTACTACTATCAAAAAGCCAAAGCGGAAAACTACCGTTCACGGGCAACCTACAAGCTTTCTCAAACAGCAACAAAATACCAGTTTATAAGAAGAGGCGACGTCGTCGTTGACTTGGGCGCGGCGCCAGGCGGTTGGATTCAAGCCGCAAGAAAAATTGTCGGCAAAAGAGGCTTCGTTCTAGGCATAGACTTGAAGCCCATAGAGCCTTTTCCGCAAGAATACGTGCGCACAATCATAGGCGACATGACTGAGCCAGAGACTCTGCAGCAAATCATGGATTTTCTGCCGAGAAAAGCTGATGTTGTGATTTCCGACGCGTCGCCTAACATTTCGGGGATATGGGAAGTTGACCACGCCCGCCAAATAGACTTGGCAAACCAAGCTTTGCAAATTGCTCTGAGGCTTCTGCGCCCTTCAGGAAACTTTTTCGTTAAAGTGTTCGAAGGCAACATGCTCCGCGGCTTCATAAAAACAGCTGAAAAACACTTTGAAGTTGTCAAGCTTATAAAGCCGAAGGCAAGCCGCGCTAAAAGCTCCGAAATGTTCCTTTTAGCAATGAAACTCAAAGCGCCTAGCCGCGTAGAAGAGCAAAGTTAATTTTCTGTAACCGCATTTATACATGAAGCAGGTGAAAGTTTGCGGGTTGTCTCAGCAGATTCCGCAGCGGCGATACTGGACGCGAAATTTAATCCACTACAAATAATCGCTTCGGCGTCAGTGCTGGTTAACCCGCCGTATAGGGAGCCGTCTGCGTGGTTGGCTGAGCCGATTTTTCAAGAAGTAGAAAACGGGTACGCCGTCGTAGTGCACGAAGCTGAATTGTGCAGGGATTTACTGGACAAAGTAGACGCGGATGTTGTGCATTTAGACATGTCGTTGAACGCTGCTTCTTTGGAGGAGTTGTCGCCAGTTGAGCTTTCGAACATGAAGCTTTCCAGCAGGGCAAGGCAGCATCTTTTGAGAATCTTGCCGAAAATAAGGCGGATTGCAGGGGAAATTCGCAGAAAACACGGGTTGGAAATGCTGGCGATAGGCAAAGAGAGCATCCCTGTGAGAATCGCCGAGTTGACGGCTGGCGCCTACGCCGTAACCTACGCCTGTGCTAAAGCCATTGAAGATAAAGCGCCTGTGCTGCTGGGTTTGCCTTCTAAATGCGAGCATAAAATAGCTGGGAACCGCGTTTACTTGTATTCGCTTATGGCTGCTGAGTACGATGCCCGTGGCTATGCTGAATGTGAAGTTCTCGGCAAGGTTAATATTGTGGAGATGTTAAACCCTTGTGCAAGAGGTTTTCGCGCTCTGAAAATAACCCCTAAAACTTGAGAGAAAAAGAGGTTGTTGCTAAATGATTTTGGATTTTTGGATTAACGCTTCGACGAGACGCAAAAGAATCATGTCCACGATAGCGGTGTTGTTGCTTGCATTGGTGATGACGGCTATAGGCAGTTTAATGCCGATTAATGCTACGGAAGCAGAACAGATCAACAGCGACCTCAACCAGACCGTGACCACTTTGAGCGAAAACGGCGCGTTAATGCAGTACATCTTCGGAAACAACCTCTTCATCTGCCTGCTAATGTTTATCCCCGTAGCTGGTCCGCTTCTTGGATGCTACATACTTTTTAACACGGGCACAGTAATCGGTGCCATCGCCATGGCTGAAGGCTACCCAGTAGCTTTAGCGTTCTTCGCCTTGTTCTTAACGCCAGTCGCATGGTTGGAATTCGCCGCTTACTCAGTCTCCATGGGCGAAAGCGTGTGGCTGTTCCGCCGCCTGCTGCAGGGCAGAGGCAAACATGAATTCAGAAACGCTTGCCTGTTCATCACACTTTGCACGGTCTTGCTGCTTGTAGGCGCCATCGTAGAAACAGCGTTAATATCCATTGTACCTGAAGCCACAAACTCCGCGGCTATCCCGTTCTTAGCTAGTGTCTTTTGCCGCCGACCCGCGTAATCTCCAAACTCACATCCAAAGCCCGAACGCTGTGAGTGAGCGTCCCTAAGCTTATGATGTCAACTTGCGCAACAGCATAATCCAAGAGGTTCTCCGCGGTTATCCCGCCGCTGGCTTCCAACATGACTTTTCCAAAAAACCCAGCCTTCCGCAATAAATCAACTGCCTCTTTGATTTGCTTGGGCGAGAAATTGTCCAACATAACAATGTCAGCGCCTGCTTCCGCGGCTGTAAGCACATCCGCGACTCTGGCAACTTCCACCTCGATTTTTTTGCTGAATGAAGCGTTCTGCTTGGCAGTTTTCACCGCGTTCTCGATGCTGCCTGCCACTGTGATGTGGTTGTCTTTCACCAGAATCATGTCGCTTAGGTTTAGCCTGTGCGGGTCGCCGCCGCCTATTAACACTGCTTTCTTGTCAAAGTATAGCAGCCCAGGCGCGGTTTTGCGGGTTGCCGCGATTCTCGCTTTTGCATGCGCTTTCTGCAGTGTGGCGGTTAAGTTTTTCGTGGTTGTTGCGATGCCGCTCATGCGTGAAACAAGATTCAAAAGTGTTCGTTCAACTGTGAGAATAGTTTGTGCGTTTCCAGAAAGCTTCAGGATTACATGTCCTTTTTTGAGTTCTTCGCCGTCCGCCACTTCCGCCTTAACGTTCAGTCCGAGGCTTTCCGCGAGAACAACTGCTTCTTCCACGCCAGCCGCGGTTCCCGCCTCTTTAGCTTCAACCACTGCATCCGCTGTTAATCCTGAAGGCACAACCGCTACAGTGGTCACGTCGCCTAACCCCACGTCTTCGGCGAGGAGTTGTTTGAGTTTTTCTTCCAGAATCTTACGCGGCACGAACATGACATGTATTCTTTGCATCTACGCTTAAAACACTTACCTCGGTGCCACATCAAAACAAGCGCTATGCGTATGGAAGTTTTATTAGATTGGAAACGTAACCCATGTCCGATGTTTATGCAAGCTTGGAGTGACGCAGATTGGAAGGTTTTCTTTGAAGTGCACAGTGGGCTTCCGCGAGAAAACCCCGGCGACGACGAGACCACAAAGAAAGCCTACTTGATGCTCCGTAACCTTCCAGAACAACCGCGCATACTTGACGTAGGCTGCGGTTCAGGAGCTCAAACGGTAGCGTTAGCTAAGCTGTCGCGGGGGCGGATAACTGCGTTGGATATGCATCAGCCGTTTTTGGAGGATTTGAAGCGGAAAGCGAAGGAAGCGGGCGTTAGCGGCAGAATCCAAGCGGTCAACGGCGACATGTGCGCTCTGGATTACGCGGATAACAGTTTTGACGTGATATGGTCTGAAGGGGCAATATTCGTAATCGGCTTCGAAAAGGGTCTCAGCGAATGGAAACGCTTGCTGACTAGCAAAGGGTACCTTGTGGCTTCAGAGCTTTCCTGGCTTAAGTGTGATGCACCAGAAGAAATTCGGAAGTTTTTCGCTGAAGTGTACCCTCAGATGAAAACGGTGGAGGAGAATTTGGCGATTGCCCGAAAAGCAGGCTACCGCGTAGTCGGCTGGTTCCCTGTCCCAGAAAGCAGTTGGTGGGACAACTATTACACGCCGATTGAGGCGAAGCTGCCCGCGTTAAAAGCCAAATACCAAAACGACAAAGACGCGCTGCAGATTCTCGCCTGTGAAGAGTTGGAGATTGAGATGTTCTGCAAGTACTCGGCATACTACGGCAGCGTATTCTACATCCTGCAAACCGAAGCCTAAACTGACTTTTTGCATTATAATTAAAATATGCCTGTCGCGCATGTTTGGTTTATGAGACTGCTGTACAGCTGCTCCGAACTGGGCTTAGGACACGCTTCACGCACCATAGCGCTTGGCAAACGCCTAGAGCAAAATGGGCATGAAGTGAATTTTTACTCAGGCGGAAAAGCCTACCAGCTGCTCAAAAGAGAATTCAAGAACGTTTACCCCTGCACGCCCGTAGCGTGGTACGAAAACGCGCGTGGAATAGACGCCACAGCATCACTCATCAACATTCTGTTTCCGCTACCCACCTTCAACCACGAAAAGGGCACATTTGCACTCAAAAGTTCAAATGCGATGGAAACCACGCACCGCTACTACGACCTCAGACGGCGCATCAAAACAAGCAAGCCTGACCTAATCGTTGCTGACGGCGACATGCACGCGCTGCGGCTGGCGCACAGGTGGAAATTCCCCGCTGTTTACATAACGAATCTCATCAGACCAAGCTACGGCTTTTCGCCACTGCTTAACCCAGGGGAGCGGTTCACGGAACGCTACGTGAAACAGTGCGCAAAAATAATAATCCCCGACATGCCGCCGCCGTACACGGTCTGCGAGTACAACCTCAGCAGTTTAAACAGCATGGGCTTAGGCGACAAAGTGACGTTTACAGGCGGCTTCCTCGACATGATACCCCTGCAGGGCGGAGAGGAGCATGTTTTCGCTTCGGTAAGCGGACCTTTCGGCACAAGAGCACAGCTAACGCAGATGATACTGCCAGTGCTGAAGGAACTTAAGGTGAAAAGCGTGTTGAGCTTGGGGTTGCCGGGCGAGAAAAAAACCGTGAAAATCGGTAACTGCGTGGTGCACACGTGGCTGTCTCGGCAAGAGCGACAGGAGTGCATGCGGAACGCGCGGTTGATAATTTTCAGCGGTGGACACATAACCTGCCTTGAAACCATAAAATACGCGAAGCCGAGCGTTTGTGTTCCCACGCAGCCTGAACAGTTGGGGAACGCGGTGAAGCTTCAGAATTTAGGCTGCTCAGTACTCGCCAGAAGCAGCAAGCAGCTAAAGCTGGCAGTTCAAAGAATTGAAGAGCAGAGGCAACTGTTCAAAAGCAAAGTTGAAGCATTAAACAGGTTCGCGGTGAAGTTTAACGGTATAGACCGCGCAGCCGAAGCAATAGAGAACCTTGCAAAATAGGCTCTGGCGAATTATTTCTCGTTTAAGTGTAACTGCTTGACTTCGCCGTTTGGTGTTTCTTCTTCGAAGATTATGGCTTGGAACTTGTAGATTTTTGTGCCTTTTGTCAGCCAGCTGTCCGGTGTTAACCCTGCTTTGATGCAGCATTGGCAGAGAAACTCTTCCGCGTTCCATTCCCATTCCACGGGCACTTGAGGCAGCAGCAGCCCTTTGAATATGCCTTTTTCAACTATTAGCCCGTCTTCGCCAACGTTGACTTTAGCCACGTACTCGTCTGGCTTCTGCACTTCTATTTTTTCAGGCGGCGTGAGCACGCTTACTTCAAAAACCACGCTGTCGATCTCGTTTAGGGTGAGCGGGTAGAATCTGGGGTCTTGGGTTGCCGCGGCTATGGCGGAGTCTATGACGGCGCCCACAAGGGCGCTGGTGGGGTACGGGTACCCAATGCAGCCGCGAAGTTGTTTTTCGCCGTTTTGCGCTTTGTTTATGGTGACGAAAACTCCGCATTGCTCAAAAAGCTTCTCAGGAGTGCTTGCTGGGGCTGCAATAGGCTTTCCTGTTTTCAAATAAGCCTTCACTGCGTTCCGCGCGAGTTCAACTAGAAATTTTCCTTCGTCTAAGCTCAGTGTGAATGGCAATGCATGTTTCCTCCATAGTGCAGCCTCAGCGTTGCTGCTAGAGGCAGCTATATGATTATCTTAAAATTTTGTTGATTCTTCAGCTACGCCGTCTTTGGTTATCATCAGGAAGTCTACGCCGTCACCGCTCATTACGTCTCTGCTTATCGCGGATTTTATGGCTCTGGTCACCAGCGCTTTCGCTTCGCTGAGCGTCATGTCTTCCTTGTAGCCTTCTTCCAAAACGCCCACGGCGATTTCTGTTCCAGAACCCACTGCAGCGTACTTGTCAGATATTAGCGAACCCAGAACGTCCAGCACGTAAAGCGATGCGCCTTCCTCGTCTAAGCCCGCAACAATCGTCTGCGTAATCAACGGCGCGTAACGGCGGTTGAACAGGACATTAGCCATAAGTTTAGCTGTGGCTCGCACGGAGATGGGTCTGCCAACTTCCATGCTGAACAAGTTTGCTTGCGCTTCGATTTCTCTGGAGAGAATTTGCATGTCCGCAACGAGCCCTGCGCAAGCTGCGCCTATGCGGTCGGTTATTTTGAATACTTTTTTGCCGCCTTTGCTGATGACGAGGTAACCGTAAGCCACGCGTTTTTCAGAGGCTAAGATTACGCCGTCTTTGCACACGACGCCGATAGTTGTGGCACCTGGAACCCAAGCGTATCCGCCTTGGTTTGGCTGTGACTGAGGGAGTTCCATGTTCTTCACCTTTATCGTCGATATACACAAGGCAACCTATTAAGGTTACTTGTGCACTTTCTTGAAGCTGGCAGTGTGAGGAAGCAATGAGTAATGCACAGCCTGTGAGGTGTCAGAAGTGCGGGAAGCCTGTGGGCTACGTGACTGTACTTGCGAAGGGCGTGCTGGGGTTGCAGCAGCCGCTTCAGAACGTGAAAGTGGTTGCCATATGCATGGAGTGCGCGCAGAAACGAACGTAGCCTGTGCTGGATGTGGTGAATCCGCAAAGCTTTATCAGTTAACAGTCTCTCAGTAGGTTGGGGGTTTTTTGGAACTGATAGGTGTCTACGCCAAAAGTGTTAGCGGTGTGTGGTTTGGTGTTGCCTGTGATGAGCAACGGGTTTTCGGCACATCCTTTGCCGCTAGCGAGCGGGAAGCAGTGAAGAACCTCTTAAGCGCTGTGCCGTTTGATGTGCCTCTGCAGGTTTTTTCTGAGCCTACAGCGTTTGCTGCTGATGCTCTTGCGTTGGTGAAAAACGTTTATGATGGCAAGGGTGCTTCGCGGGTTTTGCCTTTGGCTATGGAGCATTTGTCTGTTTACACGCGGAGAGTGCTTGAGGTGACAGCGTTGATTCCTGTGGGTTACGTGGCGTCTTATGGTGGTGTTGCTGAAGCCGCAGGTGGCGGTGCGAGGGCTGTGGGGAATGTTATGGTTGCGAATCCTTTTGCGCCTGTTGTGCCGTGTCACAGGGTTGTCGGTGCGGGTTTCACGTTGGGTGGTTACGGTGGAGGCTTAGATGTGAAGCGTAGGTTTTTGGAGCGGGAAAAGCGTGGTTATGCGTTTCAGAGGGATATTTCTGTGGGTGAGAAGAAGCTGCGGGTTTTTCCCGTCGAGTTCGTGCTGAATAAACTCAGTAAAGCTTAGTGCTCTGGGCGTCTACCCCCTCCCCTTTATATACTGTAGGCTTGCAGGGGCTTTTTGGAATAGTAAATGATAAAAGTGAGTTGCGGGTCAACCTCAAAAGTAGGGCGCGTTGCAATGGTTAATCGGGGTTTGTATGTTGGCAGGTTTCAGCCTTTCCATTTAGGGCATCTTAAAGCTATCCAAGGGGTTTTGAAGGAAGTTGAGGAGCTCGTCATCGTAATCGGCAGCGCACAGTACAGCCACAACATCAACAACCCGTTCACAGCTGGCGAACGATTGACTATGATTCGCCGCGCTTTACAGGAGGCTGAAGTGGATTATTCGCGGGTTTGGATTGTTCCCGTGCCAGACGTGCACTTGCATATGCTGTGGGTTTCTGCGCTGGAGGGTTACACGCCGCGGTTTAACGTTGTTTACTCGAACGAGTCGTTGACGCGCAGGCTTTTCACGGAAGCAGGCTACAAAGTCAAGAGCATACGATTTTATGAGCGGAAAGTGTACGTTTCGACGCTTATCAGGGAGAAAATAGTGAAGGACGAAAGTTGGACGACGCTTGTTCCCAAAAGCGTTGCCGATTTCATTGCGGAGATTGACGGGGTTAACAGGCTCCGCGACTTGAACAGAACCGACAAGGTTTGAGTGCCTCATGCGCTTCAGAAGCAGAGTTTGGTTTGTGAATAGCGTTAATGTGGGTTGATGGCGCTGTGAATATTCTTGTTGTTCTCGGGCACCCGAAAAAGGGAAGTTTCAACCACGCCATCGCCGACACGGCTGTTAATGCACTGAAGCGTTTGGGTCACAAAGTTGTTTTCCACGACCTCTATGCTGAAAAGTTTGATGCCGTGCTTAAATTTGAGGAGATACCTGCTGACGGTGAAGTCGACGTGGACATTAAGGCGCATTGTGCAGAGCTTGCTTGTGCTGAAGGCATCGTGGTGGTTCATCCTAATTGGTGGGGTCAGCCTCCAGCAGTTCTCAAAGGGTGGGTTGACAGGGTTATGCGTGCGGGAGTTGCTTATGATTTTCAAGAGGGTGACAGCGGTGAAGGAATCCCTATTGGACTGTTGAAAGCTGAAAAAGCGGTTGTATTCAACACTTCGAACACTATCGAAGAACGGGAACGGAACCATTTCGGAGACCCTCTGGAGCGTCTCTGGAAAATCTGCATATTCGATTTGTGCGGAGTTAAGAACGTTTTCAGAAGAACCTTCTCGCCTATTGTAACCAGCACGTTGGCGCAACGCGAGAAGTGGCTTGGAGAAACGATAGAAATAATCAAAAAAGAGTTCCCACGAAAGTAACCCAGCGCAAGGCTGGAGCGGGAACTTTTTAGAAGCCAGCGGTTATCGGGTTCTTCGGCTTCATCACTTCTCTGAGAAGCACAGTAGCGTATGAACCCCGCGGCAACATGAAATCCAACGTGGCTTGATGCACCTTCGAATCACCTGCAGTTTTCGAAACGTTGCTGGCGCTGAAGTTTTTAATTGGCGAAGCTATTGCCCGCAGCCCGCCTCTTCCACTTAGTTCAGGCACTGCATAGACCGTGAAATCTTCTGGCTGGACGCCTTCTTCCTCAAGAATCTGCGTTTCTATTTGCCCCATGGCGCCTTGGGACAGCCGTTGCTTAACGCCGACGAGAGGCAGCGCTACGCGCATTTTACCCGCCTTCACTGCTTTATTGGTTTCTGCGAGAGCTGCGGCGTCAACAATCTTGCCTACTCTAATCATGGGCAGTCCTGAACGCTCCACGTTCACCACGTAATCGCCCACTTCAGCCCTGTTCAACGCGAAGCCGTTCGAGAGTCTTTCGCTTAGAAAACGATTGAACAAGTAAGACTGGTACGCTTGAACAAAAAGCACCTGAAGCTTAACAGGCAACCGCTTGAAAGCGCCAACAAAGTCACATGGCTTCTCCACCAAATACGCGAGCATTAGCCGTTCGTAACGGAGCTGCCGCGGAAAGTCTTGTAGCGCTTGCTTGAAATCGCCTGTTGACTGGAGCGCTTTGCGTGCTTGCCGAGAAGCAGGATGCTCATACGCGCTGGGTTCTGCCAGAAAACGCATTACCGCCTCTTCAAAGCTGCCTTTAACGATGGCTTCGCCCACCCTATGCGTTATTGGGCGTGTTGTGCCGAAGCGTTGGTGCCCAAAAAAGTTCGGAATTCCCCCAGCCGCTTCAAGCTGTTGCAGTGTTGCGGTTATTCGCTGCGTAATAGTCGGCGCTGTTTGGCTTATTTTGCTAATGGTGATGCGGAAGTTGTTTCCCAGCAGGTAGTACGGCGACAGCTTATCGCGGAAGTAGCCGACTGGGCGAATTTCAATGTCTTTAACGTTGACTTTGGCTGCGTCCTCCATTGTGCCGTGCTCAATTGTAATGTGTTGCGCGGTGACCGCTTTAGCGTCTTTTATGCCTGCGATGCTGATTTGCTCAGGGCTTATGCCTAGCTGACGCGCGATGGTTTTTAGGGCGATGAACGTGTCCCAGTCTCGCTTAACCAGAACACACAGCAAAAACTCTTGCCAGTCAAGCGATGCCCTCAAAGCGTGGCTTTCCGCAGTTGCTGCGATTTCAGCTCTGGAGCCGTCGACGAGAACTTCTTCAACAGCAAAATCTTCAACAGCACTGCGGATAGCGCCGCCTGCGCCCAACGTGTCAGTAACGTATACTCCGATGCCTAGTGCTTTGTCGATTTTGGGGATAGGCAATTTTCAACGCGCCTTTCTGTTATAATAGGGGCAGTTCGCCTGTCAACCTGTCAATTTTCTCTTCTGGGGCAGGTCCAATTCCCAAGCAAGTCACCGTGCCTTCGGGAATCTGCGTGAGCCCTCGGTCAACAATCACCGCGTTCGGCAACCCCAACTCTTTAGCCTGCTCTTCAAGCTCCAAAAGCTCCTTTTCGCTTGCCACTTTAACAGCGATTTTGCGTTGTCCTTCGAAGAGCCATGCTTCCCACCACTTCTTGTGGTGCACGTAGGCGTCTTGAGCTGCGGAAACCGCTGCGTGCCCCGCTTGCGCTGCTATCTTGCCCTTGCCCATTTTCAAGTCGGAACGAAACACGATGACCTGTTTATACTCGAAGTCACTCACGACTATGCCCTCGCCACCGCTTACACTGTGTTGTCCGAGATTTTAAGGGTTTGCAGCCAAATACAGCGTGAGGAAGTAAGCCAGCGCCGCCCACATGGCAGGCTTCTTCAGCACTGCAAGCAACGTCTGCCCCTGAAAATCAATCTCCTCAACAGTCCCCAACGCTTTATCCACGCCCATTCTCGCGCAGAACCGCAACGCCGCATCCAACTGCTCATCAGAAAGCGCGTCAAGGAACCTACGTAGCCTAAGCATCACCTTAACGTCAAACCCAAGCGTTTCCCCACAACGCTTCTGGTACACCTGCAAGCAACTTGCAGACACGTCGCCCTTTCTTAGGGCTTCGCTGGCAACCTCTGCGGCTATTCTTGCGCAGGTTAACCCGAAAACCACGCCGCCGCCCGTGGTAGACTTCACCTGAGACGCCGCATCACCAACAGCCAAAAACCCATCCGCATAAGCCCGCGCAATTGGTCCACCCAGCGAAATTGAGTGAAACGCCATCCGCGTGATTCTTGAGTTGCCAAGCTGCTTAGAGGCTACGGGATGCTTACGCATAAGCCGTTGCAGGAACTCTTTTGGGTTCCCCGTTCTTGTGGCGAGCCCCAGCTTGGCGGTACCGTCACGTCTTGGAATAAGCCACCCGTAAAAGCCAGGCGTATAACTGTTGCCCAAGAAAACCTCAACCGCATCAAGCGACACATCCCTCACGTTCGCCACTTCCGCCTCCACAGCGTAAACAAGCCCTCCACGATTAAACCCATTCAAACCCGCCTGCTTCACAAGCCGAGACGCAATGCCCTCAGCATCAACAACAATTCTAGCCGACACGTCTTCGCACTTGCCTTGGCGCTCTACGCTTACGCCCTTCACAAACCCGTCAGACATCAGCAACGAACACACACGCGAGCTTAAATGATAACGCACGCCCGCGGCTTCCGCCTGCTCCGCCAAGTACCGGTCAAACAATGTCCTGTTAACGGCACAAGTTACGGGCTGAGTAAGACGAACTGACAGCGTGGTGCCTTTTGGCGAGTGAAAGTTTGCTTGAGAAAAAGTGTTCTCGACAATTTGCCCGCCAAGAGGATACAAGCCTAGA
>CAZYUQ010000015.1:0-16627 GCA_964650565.1 uncultured Candidatus Bathyarchaeia archaeon
GGCAACAATAGACCGCCAATTGCGATTGCGCCTCCGATGAGTAGGCTTAAACTCAATTTTTTGCGGTTGAGATTTGCGCGTGAAATGTACCCGATGAGGAAGCACATGGCGAAGTTGCTTGTGACTCCGGCGGTTAGGCTGAGTAATGGGTCGCCGTGGTACAGCAGGTCTCGTATGAATATGCCTATGGCTGCGCCTGTTCCGCCTACCCAGGGTCCGAACAACACTGCAAAAATGGAGGGTATTACGACGGCTGGCCAGAAGGCTACTCCGCCTAAGCTGAGGCCAAAGCTGGTTAAAATGCCCACTACCGCGTACAGGGCGGCGCAGATGCCTATCATGGCAACTTCTAAGGACCGCATTTCACGTTTGCTCCGTTTAACTGTGCTAAGCCTCTTTTCAACAAGGCTTGCGTAAATAAAACTTCCCTATAAACTGTTTAAACATATCTAAACTTTGTTGGTTAGAATAGTGGGGCATTTCTGTGGACTGTAAGTGCAAAGGTTTTAATGCAATCGCCGCTCAGTGGTTTGCAATTCTGGCTCTTTGAAAAAAGTGTCTTGGGGAAGGTGAAAGCTCATGGCGGCAACAGCGTCTGCTCCTTCGGCAGAATCAAGGTTTTCCCGAGTGGACGTGCTGCTTATTCTCATGAGCTTCGTGTGGGGCATAAACTTCACCTTTGTGAAGGGCGCGCTGGTAGATTTCTCGCCTTTAAGCTTCAATGCGCTTCGCTTTGGTACTTCATCGCTGATTTTGCTGAGCCTGCTGTGGCTTCGTGAGCGCAGCTTCCGAATTAAACGAAAGGATGTGGGGATGTTCGTTTTGCTTGGGCTGGTTGGGAACACGGCGTATCAGCTGTTCTTCATTCACGGTATTGTGTTTACCACGGCGACTAATTCTTCGCTGATTATAGCTACGACGCCCATTTTCATAGTGCTCTTCAGTGCCGCTTTGCGTGTGGAGAAGGTGACCAGTCGAATCGTGCAGGGCGTGATTTTGTCGTTCGCGGGTATAGCCATGATTATTTTAGGTTCAGGAAAAACGTTGAGCTTTACAGACCAGAGCTGGATAGGCGACTTGTTAACTATAGCGAATCCTATCTGCTGGGGTTTCTACACTGTGCTTTCGAAGCCTCTGCTGAAGGATTATTCGCCGCTTAAACTGACGGCGATAACCATGGCTATAGGCGCTGTGCCCTTAGTCGTTGTTTCGGCGCCAGCGTTAAGCACAGAAAAATGGGCTGCAATTTCAACCAACTCTTGGCTGAGCCTCGCGTTTTCCGCTGTTTTCGCCATATCCATAGGCTACATAGTATGGTACACTGGCGTGAACCGCATTGGCACTTCAAGAACTGCGCTTTACGAGAACCTTGTAACAGTTTTCGCTGTGGCTTCAGCTTGGGTTCTGCTGTCGGAAACCATGACTGCCATCCAAATCGCCGGTGCCGCGCTCGTTTTCGTCAGCCTGTACGTGGCGAGAAGGAACAACAAGAAACCGCATGATAATGGAAAAAACCCCTAAATACGTGTGTACGTAAGATTAACCTTGAATATGCTGGGATGCCATGAAGATTTTGCTTGATGAAATGTACGCTGGATTGAAAGAGTATTTTGAAACGTTAGGCTACGACGTGTTAACCGCGCAGGAGGCGGGTTTGCAAGGCGCAAAAGACCGCGCGGTCGTGGAGTACGCGGGCAAACACAATTTGGTTCTTGTCACGCAGGATCAGAAGCCTGCGGAGTTGGCGGAGCTTACAGGCGTCAAGTGCGTGCTGATTTCTAACGGCATGATTGCTAAAATCGCGGATGCGAAAATAAAGGAAAAGTACGGTGAAGCCTAAGCAAGGGTTTGCTGTTTTTCACCTTTAACAAGGTTGGAAACGCGCACGCCGATGAGCCTGATTTTTCTGCCTTGCCTCAGATAAGCCTGCAAAAGGTCTCGGGCGGTTTTCTTCAAGTCCTGCACGCGGCTAGTCATGAAGGGCAAGGTTTTGCTGCGCGTGTGGGTCTCGAAGTTCTCGTAGCGCACTTTAACGGTGACTGTTTTGAAGAAAAGGTGTTGAGCTAACGCTTCTCGGCAAACCTCCTCCGAAAGCGCATCCAACGCTGTAAGCACAGTGCCCGCTTCATCGGTGTCTTGTTCAAAAGTGGTTTCGTGGCTTATGCTTTTCACTTCGGTTCGCTCTTCCACTTCGCTTCGGTCGATGCCGCGCGCCATTAAATGCATCTGCGTGCCCATCACGCCAAAAGCTTCAGTTAGCACTGTTGGGTCGTAGTGTGCCAAGTCGCCGATTGTGTGTATGCCTAGGGTTTTTAGTTTTTCTTCGGTTTTGCGTCCAACCCAGAGGAGCCTGCGCACGGGCAAGGGCGCCAGAAACTGTTCTGCTTCGCCTTCTTTGACTATGGTTAAGCCGTCGGGTTTCTGGTAGTCGCTGGCTACTTTTGCCGTGAGCTTGTTGGGTCCTATGCCGATTGAGCAGGTAAGGTGTTCTTTTTCGCGTATTTCCCGTTTTATCTGCTTGGCTAAGGCTTCCGCTTCAGCGTAGTTTTTGACTTTTGTGGTTACGTCTAAAAATGCTTCGTCTATGCCCCATTGTTCGAATTTGTCTGCGTATTTTCTGGCTATCGCCATGATTTCGTTGGAGACTTTGATGTACAGCGGGTAGTTCGGCGGTAGGTAAACGGCTTCGGGGCAGAGTTTCCAAGCGCGGCTGATGGGTATGCCTGATTTGACGCCGAGTTTGCGGGCTTCGTAGTTGCTTGTGCTTACTACGCCTCTGCCTGTGCCCTGTTTCGGGTCAGCGCCAACCACAACGGGCTTGCCCTTGTGCTCGGGGTGCTCGCGCTCTTCAACCGCCGTGTAAAAATGGTCCATGTCCAAGTGAAAGATTATTCTCATTGCGAAGTCACCCGCGCAGCCGCTTTCTCGCTTTTTTTGAAGCTAAAGAAGTACATGTATACTTCCCCCTGTTATAAGAACTTATAAGCGACTTCAATGTTTTATGCTGGATTCATCAGGAGGCGAATTTATGCTGTCAAGAGATTGTGATGGCTGTGCTCAATTGCGCATGTGCAAAGAGCGCTACAGACAAGTCCCATTGCACGGGAAAGTCTACTGCCCAGATGGAACAGCTCACCTAGTTGACCAGAACTAGCTCGTGCAAAAAGCATTTTTATCAAGGTTTCTTGACTAACAGGCATTTTTTCAGTCAAGATTTCTTGACAAACACCCCAGCCGCAGCCAACCGTTATATACAGTCTTTAAATAAGGGGGCTATAGTCTGCTCCGAGCGCAACAGTGCCTATTTATAGTTTATATAAGGGGGGTATAGTTTTTTCCGAGCATACGTCAACTCCTGCTGGGGAAAGTTTTTATTAGCGTTGTAAGCTTACTGTTGAACCGTTAACACAAGGAAGATAAGCCCCATGGTATTAGAAAAAGGCGATTTCATACTAATCGAGTACACAGCTAAAGTAAAGGAAACAAACGAAGTTTTCGACACCACAAACGAGGAAACAGCCAAAAAAGAACACCTTGACAAGGAAGGCGACATCTACGAGCCCAAACTCATAGTAATCGGCGAAGGCTGGATGCTGAAACCCCTCGACGAAAGCTTCCCAACCATGAAACTAAACAAGGCTTCAACAGTGGAGATTCCACCAGACAAAGCCTTCGGCGCAAGAGACCCAGAAAAAGTCAAACGCGTCCCCCTGAAACAACTGCTGGCAAAGGACATAAACCCTGCAATTGGCATGCGCATTGAGTATGGCGGAAAACACGCCACCATACGCTCAATCGGCGCTGGCAGAGTACTCCTAGACTTCAACCCGCCGCTAGCAGGAAAAACTCTTGTTTACGAAGTCATCGTGCAAAAGAAGCTTAAGACTACTGAAGATAAAATCGGAGCGCTCATTCACCGCAGACTTCCCATCGCCGAAGCAGACAAATTCAAACTCACCCTCAAAGAAAACGCGGTAACCGTGGACATGCCTGAAGAAGCCTTCTACTTGGAAGGAGTCCAAGTTGCGAAAAGAGGCATATTCGTAGACGTGCAAAAGTTCTTCCCCGACGTGACCACAGTCAACTTCGTTGAAAGCTTTAAAGCAGCACCAAAAATAGAACCAAAACCCGAAACTAAACCAGAAACCAAACCCTAAACAATTACCCCTGTTGCCCGCGCAACTTCTTCGCAAGCCTCACGGTTCAAATTCAACTTATGCAGAATCGTGTAGCGTTGAGGCCTAACGGAAGCAGCCATTTCTAAAGCCTTAACCACATCTTCATCTTTAACACCTAACTCGCGAGCTGTCGTAGGTGCACCTATATGCTTAAGCGTATCCCTGATTTGCCGCCAACCTGCATCATGCAAATACGCAGTCAACACGGAACCAACCCCGCATTGCTCACCATGCATAGCATGATGGTCATTCACCATGTCCAACGCGTGACTAAACAAGTGCTCCGAACCACTGCACGGACGGCTACTTCCCGCAATGCTCATGGCAACACCGCAACTCACCAAAGCCTCAAGAAGCACACGCAAACCCTCAACATTACCCGGTTGAATAAAATCAGCGTTCTGCATCACCAGCTTAGTACTCATCAGCGCTAGGCTGGCTGCGTACTCACCATAATACTCATCCTTCTCAGCGTGCGCCAACTGCCAATCTTTCACTGCAGTAAACTTTGCCATCACGTCGCCGCAGCCACTTATGACAGAACGCCAAGGAGCCTTTGCTATCACGTCAGTATCCGCAATTATCGCCAAAGGCGCTTGCGCCATAACCGAGTAAGGCTTATCTAAGCCTTTAACAGAAGCCAACGGACTGGCAATACCATCGTGAGAAAGCGTTGTGGGCACGCTGATGAACGGTACACCCTCATGTGCAGAGCTGAGTTTGGCAGCGTCTATTTTGGTTCCGCCGCCGACCGCAAAAAGCACCTGTGGCTTAAGAGCTTTTATTTGTTCTTCGATGGCCGCTATGTCCTTAGCGGATGCTGTTTCAACGAGAAGCTTGTCCACAGCCATGCCTGTTGACTCAAGCAAATCCTGAACTGCTTTTCCTGCAATCTCGTAGCTTTTTGGACCTGCAATTATCAGCGCTGAGCCGCTGAGGTTTAGCCTTTGCATGACCTCTGGAACGCGTGTTAAGGTATGTTCTCCGACAATGACTTCTCTGGGAAGCTGCATGTAATGGTAAGGTAAACTCAAATCCAATCACTGCGACTTGTAATATGATAAGTTTGTTGCAGAGGGTTTAAACTTTTTGAATTTGGCACATGCTCTACTGCTCTGCGGAGCTACCCCGCCCATTTAAATACATCATCTGTATCAGCGTCACCGAAGCTTATATAAACTGAACAGAAGGACATAGCAAACCATGAAACCCTGTGTACTGTATTTTTTAAGAACAGGCAACACGAAACGCATGGCAGAAGCAATAGCCGCGTCAACAAAAGTGTCAGTTTTCGACATCGCTTCTTCTGAACCGTCAATCGCTGAAAAATACGACCTCCTAATCGTAGGCACACCCGTGGAAGGTTTCAGACCTACAAAGGAAACCGTAGCCTTCGTGGAACGCCTGCCCAAAACCGAAGACAAAAAGGCAATTCTGTTCTGCACGCACAAGCTCTGGAAAGACAGCACCTTCAAAGTCTTGGAAAAAGAACTAGCTAGCAAAGGCTACAAAGTCATCTTAAGCGTGTCAAAGAAAGGAATGGAACCTGACCAGCCAGCAGATTTCACCGATGAACTAAACAAAATACAAAAAGCAATAACCTGATTAGCCAAAACACGACAAAACCACACAGTGACAAAATGAAATGCTGAAAAAGACGGAGAAAACACAAAGCAAAGGCGTCACATGGAGACAACCAGTCGTCTGTGCAATTTCCACAGCAATTTGCACTGCGCTCGCCATCTGGGCTGTTGTTGACGCGCCACTTTCGTCTCCAGTTCCAGGCGTTTCTGGGCTTTACATTGCAGCTGCGGTTTATGTGCCTGTAGCGTTGTGGTTCGGCGTATGGGGATGCATCGCAGGTTACCTCAGCTGCGTATTCATGGGCATTTACGCTGGGATGCCATGGGAGTTTTTGCTGGTTTGGTCACTGGCAGATTTCTTTGAAGGCTTCGTTCCTTTAATCATTTACAGGAAGCTCAAAATCAAACCCGCTGTCCAGCTTAGGCGCCCAAAGGTAACTTATGGGCTTACAGCGATTCTTTTGGTAAACGTGGTTGTGTCTGCTTTCGCTTTGGTTAACAGCCTAAGCGAGATTTTCATCGCCACATTTATCGCAGGAATTGCAGTTTTGATTTCGCAAGCAGGTATTGAGGACCGAAAAACTTGGATAATATGGTTGATTGTGGGCGTTTTGATAGCTAGCCTCACCTCCGGAATCTTCGGAGTGGGCACAATGCTGGCGTTCGGCAGCATCCCCTCAGAGTTGTTCTCAACTGTCTTCTTCGGCTGGGTCTTCGGCGACATAATCGTGCTGTCAACCATCGGTACAGCATTAACGGTGGTGCTTACGCCGTATATCCAGAAAACCCGTGCTTACGTGCGAGACTTCTTCTCTTAACCGCGCACTCTGCGAATTACGAAAACGATTTATTAACATGCCACAGATAGGCTGTTAACGCTTGATTGATATTTATGACTGAACAGAGGTTTTATTCGCCACTAAAAATTGGATTACTAATAGTCACCATAGCTTACTTTCTTTTCAACGTGCATACAATGTTTACCCTTGAATGGCCAGGCGAATGGGACCGGATAGCAGGAGGAGCATTTAGCCTAACGATACTAATTGAAGACATAAATGCAACCATAGGGCTCGTTTTCAGGTTTGCTGGCGGCATAATAGCATTCGCAGCTTTAATTTACTATTTTGCTAGAAAAAGATTTTCTGTGAACAGGAGTTATCTTGTTCTGAAAGTTGTTTTGGTTTTTGAAGCGGTTTATTGGCTTGGTCTTCTGGCATCAGGCATAGCTGGTGTTTTAAGCTTGTTCGATTCTGGTGGCTTCATGGGATTAACCCCTCTGCTCTCTTTCTATTACGTAGCAGGAGGCGTCTTGCCTGGCATACTGGAAGCTACTGTTATTCCTATTGTTTTGCTCATTTTAGCGTACAAATTGAACCCCCTCAAGCCCATCAAAGGAGCAATAAAATGGAGCTTAATTTCAGCAACTGTTATAATTTTCGTGTACTGGCTGCTTAACACGGGCATTTGGGCATTTGTCATACCAGTGAAAGGAACAGAGTACTTAACTTCATATCCATACATGATGGTCGCCTTCCTTTCAACCCTGATTGGCTTGCTTGCATTAACCATATACTCAGCATGCGCCACAAAGAAACTGGCTGGAACTGAAAATCTGCATGATTTAAACCTTAAGCCAGTCGGAGTCATAATTCTTGGTTTAGGGTTATTTTACTTGTGGAATTATCTGACTTGGATATTCTTCGGCGGCGACCACGTTTGGAGCAACTGGTTTGCTTGGCTTTTGGGTCATAACATGGACTTATGGATGCTATCTCTACCGCTGGTGGGTCTGCCACTACTATTCAGCAGCAAGAAAGTAACCGCGTTTTTGTTAGCCCTTGAAGGCACAGGCGCCGTCTTCACGGGCATTTTCTTGGCGGCTTATCTGGGCGGTCTCTTAGCGGCTTACTTGGGCGGTCTCCCACCGACAACAGTTCTCCATTCAGAACCAATTTTCAGAATCCCACTCGCCATAATCGGCGCTGCATTCTTAATTATAATGTTCGCAGCGGTTATCCTCGCGGCACGTACGAAAAAAGAATAGTTTGGCAGAACTGGATGTTTAGGCTATGCAGGTTTTTTCTCCATTTTGAAACAAGTATACGTTGCCTATGGACGATAATGCGCTGTTGCCGTAAACTAGTGCTGAGCGTTCAGGGATTGCATAGATTTTCTCTTCTTTTGACAACCTTCGTAATTCATCGTCATCTGAAGGCGTGTAATGCGTTTTGAGGGTGAAGTCAACCAGCCCAAGCCCAGCGATTAGCGTGGTTGTTTGCTTGCTTCTGTTGGTGAGCACGCCGTGTTTGCAGAGGGCTAAGGCGCCCGCGCTCCTGCCAACGATAACGCCATCATAATTGTGCAGCAAGCGGTCGATATGCTTGGTTTTCAGGCGTTCCAGCAGAACAGTTGTAAGTCCACCTGTTAAGTATATCAAATCAGAGTTCTCGGCTTTCGCTGCGATTTCTTCGGGTGTCTCATGGTATTCCACGAAGTCAACGGTGTCTGCGCCGAGGTTTCTGAAGTAGTCAAATAGGCGTTTTCTGCGTTTGTAGGTTTGGTCAAATGAGGCTCTAGCCCAAGGAAATACAAGCACAGCAGGTGTTCCGCCTGCGGCTTCGAATGCGCTTGTGTTGATTTCTTGCGCGTTTCTTTTGAATGTGTTTTCTCCGCCTAAAAAGTACAATTTCGCCATAGGTAGTATAATGGGAGTGACTGCTTTAAGCAGTATGCACGTTTTTCTGGACAGGCAAACAAGGCTTATTAATTCTGGATGGCGCAGTAGTTCGGTGATGAGGTATGTCTTTGGAAGGGTTTGTGGAGTATAAGCGTAGAGAATTCTGCAACGACGTGAAATGCCCCGTGCAGATGCAGTTGAACGCCTTGAAGGATAAGCCAGACGAGTATGAGCGGGTTAGGCAGACGTGCAGTGCCGCGTGTAAGTATACTACGTGGCAGTTTCACCATTGGCTTATAGAAAAAGGTTATTTAATCCTGAAGCGAAAAGGTTCCGAGGTGAAGTAAACATGGAGTGGGGAATGAAAAACCGTTTATCACGGTTAATTCAGGCTGATGGCAAGGCGCTTTTCTTGCCCGTGGACCACGGCTACTTCCAAGGACCAACACGCATGCTGGAGAAACCAGGAGAAACCATTAAACCGCTGATTCCATACGCAGACGCCATAATGCTGACACGCGGCGTGCTCAGGAACTGCGTAGACCCAGCAATCCCAAAGCCCATAATAATGCGCGTTTCGGGCGCAACAACAGTGGTGGGCGAAGACTTAGCTAACGAAAACTTGGTCACTTCAATCCAAGAGATTCTCAGATTAAACGCTACAGCAGTGTCCATGTCCGTGTTCATAGGCAGCAAATACGAGCACGCTAGTTTAAGCAACTTGGCGAAGCTCGTGGACGCCTGCGAGGATTACGGGGTGCCTGTTATGGCGGTTACAGCAGTTGGCAGAGAACTAGAAAAACGCGAAGCAAGGTATCTTGCGTTGTGCTGCCGCGTAGCAGCTGAGATAGGCGCTAGAGTAGTGAAAACGTACTATTGCGCAGAAAAGTTTGAAAAAGTCGTGGAAGGCTGCCCAGTGCCCGTGGTGATTGCTGGCGGACCCAAAACGGACACGCAGCGTGAAGTGTTCGATTTCGTGTATGATGGCCTGCAGAAAGGCGCCATAGGTGTGAACTTGGGCAGGAACATTTGGCAGACGGAGCATCCAGTAGCTGCTATACGGGCGATAAGAGCGATAATCCACGACGGCTACAACCCTAAAGAAGCTGAAGACCTGTTCGAGCAAATTAAAGCGGGAAAAGCCTAGCGCATTTCTAAGCGTTTTTGGTGTGAAACCATGCTCGCAGCCGTGTACTACAACAATCGAGATGTTAGAATCCAAGAAATGCCCATGCCTGAAATCGCAGAGGATGAACTGCTGCTGAAAGTGATGGCGTGCGGCATATGCGGCAGCGACGTGATAGAATGGTACAGGGTTCCGAAAGCGCCGAGAGTTTTAGGACACGAAGCCACAGGCGTAATAGCTAAGGTTGGCAGCAAAGTCAAGCAGTACCGTGCTGGCGACAGAGTTTTCGTTTCACATCATGTGCCCTGCAATGAGTGCCGCTACTGCCTGAGAGGGCATCATACGGCTTGTGAAACCCTGCATACCACAAATTATTATCCAGGCGGTTTTTCGCAGTACATTCTCGTGCCGCGGATTAACGTTGAGCACGGCGTGTACAAGCTGCCAGAGGATATGTCCTTTGAGGAAGGCACTTTCATTGAGCCGCTGGCTTGCGTGGTTCGCGGGCAAAGGCTCGCAGGCGTCCAAAAGGAGGATACTGTGCTGGTTATTGGCAGCGGCATTTCGGGGATGCTTCATGTGCAACTGGCGAAGTTCCGCGGGGTCGAGAAGATTGTTGCTGTGGACATTAATTCTTACCGCTTAGAGATGGCTAAAAAGCTCGGTGCACATCACGCAATAGACGCAAAAGAGAAGCTTCCGCAAAAGTTGAAGGAACTTAACGATGGGCGGTTAGCGGACCAAGTGATCGTGTGTACTGGGGCGACGCAGGCGGCTTTAACGGCGTTGGAGTGTGTGGACAAGGGTGGCTCAATTTTGTTTTTTGCGGTGCCTGATCCTTCGGTGAAGCTTCCAGTGCCTATAACGGAGTTTTGGCGGAATGAAATCACTGTGAAAACGTCTTATGGTGCTGCGCCGAGGGATTTGGAGGAGTCGTTGGCGATTTTGGCTGGGAAGAACGTGAACGTTAAGGACATGGTGACGCATAGGCTGGGTTTGCGGCAGGCGGCGGAGGGGTTCAGGTTGATGGCGGAGGCTGGGGCTTCGCTGAAAGTGATTATTGAACCCAACAAAGAGTAGCACCGAATAAACCGGATTTTTTGTTGCGTGTATCTTGTTTATACTATGCTTGGGTGCTTCAGCCATGCTTCAACAGTCTTTGACATGAATGTGTTTATTTTTGATGAGTTGATGGGAGTTTTCTATTCGAAAACAATGGAAAGTTTTTTATCTACCATCATAAGAAACCATGTATGCGGAGTATTATGGAGGAAAATTGAATGGGTAAATGTCCGAAGTGTGGAATGGATGTTGCAAGGCCGAAGAAGTCTTGGAAAATGGCTGGGCGCCCAGACAAAATGGGCAAACGTATGCAACTGGAAATCGGGCTTTTTGAATGCCCCAAATGCAAAGCTACTTTCCGCGAAGTACTGAGTAAACAGAAAATCTAAACACGCCACAGCAATCATCATCAACGCTAAAGCTAACAATGAAGGGTACTCTATCAACTCCTCATTTTTCCTTTTTTGGAAAAACAGTAAGTTTTAAAACATAGACTGCTTAATGAACAAGAATACTTTCGGATTCAACAGAAGGCAACACTTTGACAGCTTCCCTCAAGAAACTTTGGAAGAACGAATATGTCCAAACAGCCGTAATCATCGGCTTAATCGTAACAATAGTCATTGGGTTCTGGTTTGGCATACAGCTAGCGTTGGCTACACCCTATCCGGTACTGGCAGTGGTAAGCGGAAGCATGTGCGTTCCCCACGGTGCTTCTTGTGATGGCTGGAGCGAGCCCTTTGAACATACGTTACACATTGGAGATGTAATTGTCATTCAAGGGGTCAACCCCGCAGACCTCAACGCTGACTACCCAAACAGCGACATTATCGTCTACCAAGACCCTCGCAGCCCCGCAGACCCAGAAGCCAAAATCGTGCACAGGATAGTTGCGAAACAAGAAATCGACGGCAAATTGTACTTCCAAACTAAGGGTGATGGAAACGGACTCCATAAATGGCCGGACGCAATTAGCTCCTCAGATTATGATGGGTGGAACCTTCCTGACGGTGTCCCTGAAGACCAGATATATGGTAAAGTCATCATGCGCATTCCGTGGATAGGGCACGTCATCCTTTTCATGCACAACTCCTTGGGCTTGCCCATCATCATAACACTCATGGTCATTTTGCTGTTCATCGAATTTGTTCTGCCCTTGCTCAGAAAAAAGGAGCCAGTTACTGGAGTTGAACAGCAGGAAGCAGGGGAACAGCAACCATAGATGTATTTATAAAGCGAGGCACTTTATACAAAGGTATTTAAGCTCGTATAAAACGAGAAGGGAAATTCATGCCACAAGTTAAGGCTGTAATAAACATCGAAAACGTCGTTGCCTCTGCAACCCTAAATCAGAAAGTTGATTTGAACGCCGTGGTGAAAGGGTACCCAGGCGTGGAATACCGCCCAGAACAGTTTCCTGGTCTCGTGTTCAGGTTGAAAAGGCCGAAAACGGCAACTTTGATTTTCAATTCTGGAAAAATGGTGTGCACAGGCGCAAAATCTGAAAAAGAAGCGCGCCGCGCCGTGATGAAAGTTATCAAGGAACTGAAAAAGGGCGGAATAATAATCATCAGCAAACCCGAGTTAAAAATACAGAACATCGTTGCCTCTGCAAGCCTAGGCGGCATGATTGATTTGGAAAAGGCAGCCTTCACGCTTGGAAAAACAATGTACGAACCTGAACAGTTTCCAGGCTTAATTTACAGAATGGATGAGCCGAAGGTTGTGATTCTGCTGTTTGCAAGCGGAAAACTTGTCTGCACTGGAGCCAAAAAAGAACAAGACGTTTACACCGCAGTGCAAAAACTACATGTACTGCTGGAAGAGAAAGACTTAATCTTCTATGAGTAATTCTCCGCAGCTTTTCCATCATCATTTTTTGATTTGTTTCAGAATGGTCTTCAGGTTTTCTTGGTCCATGGCGCCTATATCGTACAGTGCGTTAGCTACTTCGCTGATTTTGAGCAATGCGTGAAGTTGAATTCCGCTTTTTGCAAGTTTTTCTTTTCCGCCTTCTTCCCTGTCCAAAAGCGCAACTGCCGTTTTTACTACTCCGCCTTCCGCGGTTACGGCTTCGGCTGCTTTCTTCAAGGTTAGTCCCGTGGTAACTAAATCGTCAACAAGCAGAACGCGGTCGCCTGAAACAAGAATGCCTTCCACTCTTCTTTGCCGTCCATGCAGTCGGACGCCTTTGCGCACGTACAGAAACGGCTTTTTGAGGTTGTAAGCGATTTGGGAAGCGAAAGGTATGCCAGCGATTGGAACACCAGTCACGCGGTCAAAATTGTCGAGCCCTATTTGACTGGTTATTGATGCCCCGTAGAAATCACATATTTGCCTGAAAGCATCTGGAAAGCTCAACACTATTCGCAGGTCTATGTAGTACGGACTCACTTTACCGCTTGTAAGCTTAAAAAGCCCAAATTTTAAAGCGTCTATCTTGTGCAGAATCTTGGCAACTTCAACCTTTTTGGCTTCTCTATCCATCTGCAAAGTTTCTACTTCCTTTTCGAAACTTGATAAATATTATTCAGTTCGGGAACCAAGCAGGCGGTTCTTGGCAGTTCCTTCTTTAAGATTTCAGCAAACTTGTTCTGGCTTTCAACTGAGCTTGTGTGGTAGGGAACAGCTACCTGCGGCTTTGTTAACTTCGCAATTTCAGAGCCTGTTTCCGGCGAAGCATGCGGCGCTATGCCAACACTGCAGAAAACCACGTCGAATTTCTCTCTCGCGCCGATGGCTGCCAACTCTGGAAAGGGCAAGCTGTCTGCCGTGTGGAAAACTTTCACGCCGTCTTCGCTGGTGATTATGAAAGTAACTGGTGCAGCAGCTTGATGATTACATTTTTCCGCCTTCACGGAAACTTCGCCTATTTTAGTTTCGCCGTTTGGGCGGATTTCCTGCAGTTTTTCCGGTGGGATTGTAGGCTGCAAGCTTCTTGTGGATGCTGGGTCAGCTATGATTGCGCAGTCTGTGGCTTTTTGGATTTTTGCTATTAAGCGTTGGTCCAAGTGGTCGTAGTGCTCATGCGTTATCAGAATGGCGTCTACGTCAGGCAACTTGCGCGCTTTCACGTCTACTGGGTCTATGACCAGCGTTTTCGAGGGCGTTTTTATCAGTACTCCAGCGTAATGATTGAACCACACGAACAGGATTGCGTTTTTTTCAGGAGTAGCTTCAATTGGCATAAACTGGTTCCTCGCCTGCTAGTATTATTGTCTGCTTTGTTTTAAAGCAGTTGTGCTCGCGGACACAGCGCTGCTACGAAATGTTAGCGTTGGTACATGAAAAAGCTGAACGTGCGCCTTTTTCTTGAGTGAAGAAATGCGAGTATAAATATTACCGCTGTTGAGTATATTTGGGGGAAAAGCCGATTAGGCGTTCGAGACTAATCATTCTGTCGTCCCTGATTATTGGCTCTGTGCTACTGGGGTTTGCCAATTTCAGGTATCCGAACGCGTATTTGGAGAAGGGATTTTATAGTTGTTTAGCGCTTACGGTGATTTACTGCGTTTTTGAGGTTTTGTTTGAAGAGTTCGTCACGAAGAGAATCAAAGAGTCCAAAACAAGATACTCCCTGAGAAAGGTTATCTCAATTCTAAGCCTTGCCACTTTCGCGCTTGCCTTCGCCAGCATCTGGATAGTTGAAGCTCAGAACATTCTAATCGCTTTTGGGTTAGTCGGAGCAGGCGTGGCAATTGCCATTCAGGATGTTTTCAAGAATTTCATAGGCGGCATAATGATAGTCATAAACGGAATTTACCGTGTTGGAGACAGAATAGAAATAAACCAGACATTCGGAGACGTAATAGACATCGGTTTGCTCTACACTACGCTTATGGAAACACGCGAGTGGGTCGCAGGAGACCAAGTGACAGGCAGATTGACAATCGTGCCGAACGGCGTGATTTTAGCGGGCACCATAAAGAACTACACTAGAGACTTTGACTTCATTTGGGATGAAATAACTATCCCGATTACGTATGACAGCGACTGGAACGAGGCGAATACTGTAATTCTTGACTTGGTAAAGAAGGAAACGAAGCAGATAAGCGAAAATGCAGAGAAAAGAATTGTGGACATAGAAGGGAAATACTACTTCACGAAAAGGTCGCTTGAACCTGCAATTTTCTTGACGCTGACGGACAACTGGATAACCTTCGCCATCAGATACATGTCTGAAGTCAGGCATAGACGAGCTTTGCACGATAAATTGAGCCGAATGATTCTGGCGGAAATCGAAAAACACGAAAAAATCAAAATTGCCTCTGCAACCCTGAACATCACGGATTTTCCACCCGTCAAACTACGGAAAGAACAAGACAACTAACCCTCCTCCAGCAGTGCCAAAGCTGCGCTTAACAGTGACCCCTAAACCAAGTGCTCAAGAAGTATCTTTATGCCGATGGCTATTAGTATGATTCCGCCAACTGCTTTGATTTTGTTCCCAAAAATCTTCCCGATTACATTGCCAAACAAGAAGCCTACAAACGAAAGCGAGAATGTAACCACGCCAATGGCTATTATGGGTGTTACCAGTGCTGTTTGGAGAAATGCAAAGCTTAAACCGACCATTAATGCGTCGATGCTGGTGGCAACAGCTAACGTTAACAGCGCGTGAACTCGAAGCCTGCTTGCTTCTATGCTGCTTTCTTTTTTTGTGGCGTCGTAAATCATTTTTGAACCGATGAATGCTAAGAGACCGAAGGCTATCCAGTGGTCAACTTCCATAATCAGCTCTGCCATCGTGATGCCTGCCAGCCAGCCGACCACGGGCATAAGCATCTGAAACGTTCCGAAAAACAAAGCTACAATCAGCGCGTTTTTTCGTTTCTGGCTGCTTGACGACATGCCGCTTGCTATTGAGACAGCGAACGCGTCCATAGCCAAACCAACCGCGATAAATATTATCGTGATTATGTCCATTGGTTCACGCGCCCAAGTCTGTTTCTCTTTTAGAGTTGTTTGGTGGCATATAGGAGTTACGTTGTCTGCGATAGCGGGAAACAACGTTGTCCTGTTAAAGGCTGCTTCTGAGGGTTCGGAAATCTATATAAACTGACAATTGAGAAGTGTTTAGTGGAGGGCGATTGCATGAAAATAGACGAGATAGTTGAAAAAGAAGTATACGTTGAAAACTTTAAAGTAGGCAAGGTCAAAGACGTGATCATTGACGGAGAAGACTGGAAAGTAACCCATTTAGAAATCGAGTTGACAAAAGAAGCAGCTAAAGAAGTGCTTGGCGCAAAATCCGCGTTTCGAAACGTTCTCGCCATCTCAGCAGTTGGACCAGCATCCAAATGTTGCACTTCAATGGGCAGAATAGACCTGCAAGTTTCAAAAGGACAACTGCGCATCTACCTGAGACCACCCTAACATTCCAAGCGTTGATAGTGCCACTACACACGCGTTTTTCCCTGAATTCAACAGCTAACTACCAAACTGCACTGTGAATCAGGGAAACCACAATTTTTCTACTACGCAATAAAGCAGTTGTTTGATAAAGGCTTAATAGTGGCTTTCTACGATTTTCTTTTAATACACCACGTGATGCCGAATGGTAGATGTTTGGCTTCCCTACGGAAAAACGGACGTTTGCGTCAGGGTTCCAGCCCGAAACTTTCTAGGCTCCATCCAACCTAAAGAACAAGCAAGCGCAGCCGATGCCAAAGCGGAAGTGGAACGGGCACTAAAAGAGCCCATTGGCACTAAAAGACTAAGCGAAATCGCCAAAGCCGAACATAAAGTAGCGATAGTAGTGGATGACGCCACAAGGCAAACTCCCAGCAACGTAATGCTTTTGCCAGTGCTCGCAGAGTTGAACGCTGCAGGCGTAAAGGACGAGAATATCACCGTGATTTTCGGCTGCGGCACACACAGGGCTGTGACGTCTGAGGAAGCAAACAGGATTCTCGGCGAGGAAGTTGTTCAGCGTGTTAAAACGGTTAGCCACGACTGCAAAGCCGCGGACTTGGTTTATGTGGGCACGACCCAAACG
>CAZYUQ010000016.1:0-16350 GCA_964650565.1 uncultured Candidatus Bathyarchaeia archaeon
AGAGACCACTGTTCTGGATGCCCCCTTGTTCACGAAGAAAATTGAAATTTTGGATTATGAAGTTGACGCGAAGGGCAACTCTGGAGTTTTCAGAATCAAACAGGCACGGTTGGTAGCGAAATGATTTTGGTTGTGGACATGACTTCCAAGAAGGATTCTCTGGGATTTTACGAGTTTGTCTCGCCCATAATCGCCATCGCCGCAGAGTTAACTGACTGCATTGTGAAGCATTATTCTGAGTTGACGCCGCAAGACTTGAGCCGCTGCAACAAAATTATTCTCTCAGGCAGCGCGCTTAAGGACACCGTTACTTTGACGCAAACCGGCAAGTTCCAGTGGCTAAAAGACTGCGGCAAGCCGATTTTGGGCGTCTGCGCTGGCATGCAAACTATAGGCTTAGTTTTCGGTTCGCGGTTGATAGCATGCTCGGAGATAGGCATGACGCAGGTAACAACGCTAAAGGCTAATCCGTTGTTCTCTTCTTCATTCAAGGTTTACGCGCTGCACAATTACGCAATTCAGTCTTCCCCCGCTTTTGACGTGTTAGCTGAATCCGCAAAATGTGTTCACGCAATCAAGCACAAAAGCAAAGAAATTTACGGCGTGCTTTTCCACCCCGAAGTCAGGAACAAGGAAATCATACAGCAATTTATCCTTGCGCTGTAGTTAACTGAAGAAAAATATAAAACAAGCACCGATTAAGAGTTAATTGTTAATTACGTTTTGAAATTGTGGGGGATTGGGTAGAAATGGTGAACGAGTTAACTGCCGACAAGCTCAGAAGAGAATGCGACGCCAGTTTTATGCGCTGCGAAACTACGCAGAAACTGGTGCCCCTGAAAGGAATTATCGGTCAAGAACGCGCAGTCAGAGCTCTCAAGTTCGGATTAGGCATCAGGGAACGCGGCTTCAACATTTACGTTGCAGGGTTTCCCGGCACGGGCAGAACCACAGCGGTCAAAAACTTCGTGGAGGAAATCGCCCGCGGTGAACCTGCGCCTCCAGACTGGTGTTACATAAACAACTTTTCAAACCAGTACGAGCCAAAAGCCATAAAGTTACCTTCTGGAAAAGGCAAAGCATTTCAGGACGACATGAAAAGCCTTATCGAGAATATTCGAACTGCGCTTCCTAAGGCTTTCGAAAGTGACGATTACACCGCAAAGCGAGAAGCAACTCTCCGAGCGCTTGAGAATCAGAGAAAAGAGCTTACTGCCCGACTTAACGCGAGAGTTCAGCAAGAAGGCTTCGTGATTCAAAGCACACCCGTAGGCTTAATGCTTATTCCCGTGATAAAAGGCAAACCCGTTAGTGAACAAGAATTACTGACTCTGCCTCAGAAGGTAAAAGACGCAATCCAAGAGAAAAGAGCCCGTTTAGAGCCCGAACTAAGAAACATCATGAGGCAGTTTTTAGACATGGAACAAAAAATCCGCGAAGAAATCACTAAACTCAACAGGGAAGTCGCGCTCTATGCCATCGGCTACCTAGTTAACTCCCTGATCGAAAAATACAAAGCATCCCAAGAAGTCACAGCTTACCTGAGGGATGTGCAAAACGACATTTTAGAAAACCTCGCCCAATTCGTGAAAAGAAGCGAACCCCAGCAGCAGACGCCGTTTCCAATGCCGTGGATGAAGGAGGAACCCTTCAAAAAATACGAGGTAAACGTAGTCGTTGACAACTCAAATGTTAAAGGCGCTCCCGTCATGATTGAATCCAACCCCACATACCATAACCTCTTCGGCAGAACAGAGAAGGAAGTGCAGCTTGGCGCGCTTATCACCGACTTCACCATGATCCGCGGCGGAGCCTTACACAAAACCAACAATGGCTACCTGATTGTTCCAGTTGAAGAATTACTTCGCAGCCCCTTCTCGTATGATGGCTTAAAACGAGCTCTCAAAGACGAGCGCATAACCATCGAAGAAATGGAAGCACGGTACGGTTTCATCAGCACAAAAAGCCTGAAACCCCAGCCGATTCCGCTAAGTGTCAAGGTAATACTCATCGGAAACCCCTACCTCTACCAACAACTATTCAGCTTAGACATGGAATTCACCGAGCTCTTCAAGGTTAAAGCCGAGTTTGACACAACCATGGCTAGGACAGAGGAGAACGTACAGCAATACGCAGCTTTCGTCTGCACTCTTTGTCACAAAGAAAACTTGAAACACCTTGACGGCTCAGGCTTAGCCAAACTAGTCGAATACAGCTCAAGGCTTGCAAATGACCAACAGAAACTTTCCACACGATTCGCTGAAGTCGCCGACATCGTTCGCGAAGCCAACTTTTACGCTACGCAGGAACACTCAAAACTTGCAACTGGAACACACGTAAAAAAAGCCATCGAAGAAAAAATCTACCGCTCCAAACTCATCCAAGAAAAAATTCAAGAAATGATCCAGCGAGGCGTACTGCTTATCGACACAGACGCAGAAAAAGTTGGACAAGTGAACGGGCTCTCAGTCATGGGTCTCGGCGACTTCGCTTTCGGCACTCCTTCACGCGTAACCGCCAGCGTAGGCTTAGGCAAGGAAGGCGTAATCGACATTGAACGCGAAGCCAAAATGGGCGGTCCCATCCACACCAAAGGCGTCCTAATCTTAAGCGGCTACCTGAACGAGAAATACGCACGGGACAAGCCACTTAGCCTTTCAGCGCGTCTGGTTTTCGAGCAGAATTACGGTGGCGTGGAAGGCGACAGCGCTTCAAGCACAGAATTGTATGCCATACTATCTGCGCTTTCAGGTTTGCCAATAAAGCAAAGCATAGCTGTAACTGGCTCAGTTAACCAGAAGGGCGAAGTGCAAGCCATAGGCGGAGTAAACGAGAAAATCGAGGGCTTCTTTGAAGTTTGCAAGGCTAAAGGCTTCACAGGCAAGCAAGGCGTGATGGTGCCTGAAAGCAACGTGCAGAACCTAATGTTGAAGGAAGAAATCGTGGACGCTGTGAAAGCTGGGCAATTCCGCATATACACAGTCAAAACCATTGACGAAGGCATGGAGGTGCTTACAGGCGTCAAAACTGGCAAAAGACGCGAGGACGGAACATTCGAAAACGGAACTGTCAACCACAAAGTGGACAAGCACCTTACAGCCATGGCTGAAAAACTCAGAGAATTCCAAGTTCCTTCATCGGAAGGAAAGGCTAAATTCGAGAGTTGACGGCAAAAACATGCGCCGCTGACGCTAAGATGAAATTTGAACGTCGGCCGCGAAAACCTTTTCGCTTCTCATGCGCCCTTTTTTTAGGCGGTTTAGCTGCATGTGGATAATTTTATTAGACCGCTTATGGCATGTATTTTATTGAAGGTGCTGAGTTTTGGCAAATAAAAAGGGTGAAAAATACAAGTGTGAAGAATGCGGGCTTATTGTTTTGATTGAAGGTCCCTGCGGCTGCGAACCATGTGATTTGATTTGTTGCGGTGAACAAATGAAACCTGTTAAGACAGCAAAAGCTAAAACCAAGAAATAACCTCTCTAACTACATTACTCACCTATTTTTGTTCTTTCAGTTACCTATAGTGTGTTTAGCGTTCAGTTATACGTGCAGTCATGTTCGTTTTTTGGTTTTCTCTGTACGCTTTGTCCCTTTCTTTTCACGGATTGTTCCTTTAAAGCTTCGAACGCTTTCCTCACAAACCCCAGGCTTCCATTTGCATATGCCCTTTAGTATTTCCTCAAGATAATACTCCAATTCCTCGCTTGTCAAACTGCTGGCGCAGTCCACACCGTAAACAATTTCTCCATTTTCTCTGCTCGCTGTTATCGAAACCAACACGTTGTCACTTACCATAAACACACCACTCACTTGCTATTAGTGGCAGTATGCATTTAAAATTTCCCAGCTTAACCTATTACAAGCCAGTTTTCGTTTCCTCAAAATGTGGGCAAAAGCAAAAAATAATATTAAGCGATTCAACGTATTAAGAAGTCAGCTAGGTTGCCGGATATATGGCGCAATGTGCTACAAATAAAAAACGGCTAGACTCTTTAACTGTTACCTTATTGGTAGTGATAGCAGTTCTGGCTGTTTTGGGTACCGTCTTCAGTTCAAGCAGCGGCGGCTTTATTTCCGCAATGGACGACGTAATTCTAACTCTGCTGACGTTGGCTACTGACGTTCTTTACCTGATCGGCGGCGGCGTAATCTTCTTCGGTGCTTGCGTGGTAACTGCTCGATTCCTACAATGCAAACTGAAAGACTCTTACAAGCCATCCTGTGCTACACGTTACCTCTCAGGATACTTAACGTTAAGTTTAGAGTTTTTCATTGGCGCAGAAATTATAAAAACAACCACCACGAGAACGTGGGAAGAATTTTCAGTGCTTATACTCATAATTTTAAGCAGAGGCCTCTTCAGCTTGATTCTGTATCTGGAAAGAAGATGGCATGGAGCAGCAGAAACAGAATAGCATCCCCCTTTTGTCCTTTCCCCGTTTTATGAATTCTATGCGTCTCTCGTAAACCATCATGGATTACGCGGCAACATGGGTGTAAGATTTAAATCTCACTGGTTTAATTCTAAAGAGGTCAGCTCGGAGTAACATGAGTGAAGCAACGATTACACATATAACGCTGGCACAGCCTAGAGCGCTCCGTTCTCGCATGGAATCCTGCTTGAGCAAGTTGCCAGTAATTCGCAGTAATATTGGTCAAATATCTAGTGAATTGTGCAATAAATTTAAATATCTTCAGAATGAATCTGCTGCTTGTCACAAATGGAAAATTGAAGATACCCGTGAGAGGATGACTGAAGCAAAGATTTCTCGTGGAGGCAAACACTATGCTTGTTGAATTCGCAATCGCTTTTCTACTCATTCTAGCCACTGTCTCATCAATCTATCTGCTAGGCCGCCGTGCATCACCCAAACATGCCCAGAGCGAAAACGAGCGGTCAGAGTACGCTTGCGGCGAAAAAGCGCCTCTTCAGAAACTGAAAATCAACGTGTCACTCTACAAGTACCTCATATACTTCACGATTTTCGACTCTTCAGTTTTGCTGCTTGCGTTTGCTACACTTCTCGTGCAAGGGCTAAACATGCCCCTTCTCATTCTCTATCTCTCCATACTTCTCGCGTCAAGTCTACTTCTTCTTGAAGGGGGCGAAGACTAATGAAAATCACCAACGCGGTAACATGGGCAAGGCTGAAGTCGCCGTGGGTTCTCCACTTCAACTCTGGTGCATGCAATGGTTGCGACATTGAAGTTGTTGCTCTTTTGACGCCTAGGTACGACGTGGAACGTTTCGGGATTAAACTTGAGCCGTCACCGCGGCACGCCGATGTCCTACTGACAACTGGCGCCGTTACAAAGCAGTGTGCAGAACGGCTGAAACGCATCTATGACCAGATGCCTGAACCCAAGTTTGTCGTCGCAATCGGTGCGTGTGCGTGTTCAGGGGGCGTGTTCAAAGGGAACTACACCGTGCTGGGCGGAGTAGACAAAGTCATCCCAGTGGATGCTTACATTCCTGGTTGTCCGCCGAAGCCAGAAGCCATAATTGACGGCGTGGTAAAACTGCTTAATTCATTAAAGGAGACGAAGCCAAACGACAAAAAATGAACAAGACCTTCTGGTTGCTCTCAAAAATAAGCTGGGTGATAACCTTCAAATTCCGACTGTGCCCCTTGGAAAGGCTTCGGTTCAAGTTAGAGCCGATTACAATCGCGCTGCTTTGGCAGTTCTGCTTGAAAATGATAAATGCGCTGGCATAATTGCGCTCACTGGCTTAGATCTGGGCGAAAAAGTAGGTTTAATGTATCATATCCGCACCAACGGCGCAATCTTTACTATTCGAACGGAGGTTCCAAAAGAGAACCCGAAAATTTCGACTATAACGGATATTTTGCCTGGAGCGGCTTTCCATGAAAGAGAGGCTGCTGACCTTTTCGGTGTAGTCTTTGAGGGACACCCAAACCTCGCTAGGCTGGTTCTTCCTGATGACTGGCCTGAGAATCTCTATCCTCTCAGAAAGGACGCAAAACTAGAAGCTGCTATATTTAACCCTGAAAGCTCCAAAAGCCAAGTTGAAACCGTTCAGCCTCAAAGTGACGGCGGACTCGTCAACATAACCGTAGGTCCTCAGCACCCAGCGTTGCTGGAGCCTGAAAAGTTTTCTGTGAAAGTCGACGGAGAAATCGTGAAGCAGGTTGAACCCCGCATTGGATACGTTCACAGAGGCGTCGAAAAAGCAGCTGAACAGCGCACCTACCTGCAAGACGTTTACTTGGTGGAACGCATCTGCGGAATATGCAACTCATGCCACGCTACATGCTTCACGGAAGCAGTGGAAAAAATACTGGGAACCCAAGTGCCGCCCAGAGGCAAATACATACGCACTATAATCTTGGAGTTGAATAGACTTCACAGCCACTTGCTTCTGCTGGGGCACGCTGGTCTTGAGATTGGTTATGAAACGTTGTTCCAGTACATGTGGCGCGACCGAGAGCCAATAATGGACTTGACGGAGCTGCTTACTGGTAACCGCGTAATCTCTTCAGCTATAACCATAGGCGGCGTGCGTCGAGACATTAGGGAAACGGATATTCCGAAGGTCAAAACTGCGCTGGCGACCTTGAAGAGTAAAATGAGTTTCTACAAGCAGCTTTATGCTGATGAGCCTACGTTGAAGATGCGCACGCAGAACGTGGGTACCCTCGCGACGGAGGACGCTTTGAGCCTTTGTGTGGTTGGTCCAGTGGCTCGCGGCTCAGATGTTCATATTGATGTGCGGAAAGAGGAGCCTTACGAGGCGTATGGCGAAATTCCTTTTAAACTAGTAACATACAATAAGGGGGATTCATGGGCGCGGTTCATGGTTCGCTTAGATGAAATCATTGAGAGCATTAACATAATTGATTACGCACTGGATAATCTGCCTCAGGGGCCATTCAGGGTTAGAGTGCCGAGGGTTGTGCCTGCAGGCGAAGCAGTTAACCGCGTGGAGGCGCCTAGGGGTGAGCTTTTCTATTACGTGAAGAGCAACGGCACCGCTTATCCAGAACGCGTTAAAGTGCGGACTCCCACTTTCGCCAATATCCCAGCTTTCCTTAAGACTGCTGAAGGCGGCAGCATAGCGGATGTGCCTGCGAACTTTGTGAGTTTAGACCCGTGTTTTTCATGCACTGACAGGTAGGATGAAAAAGAATGGTTTTTGACTTGTGGCTTGTTTTCCGCGTGCTGGTCTTCCCGGGTTTCACGTTCGTACTGTTCTTGACTATGTTCTGCGATTGGGTGGAAAGAAAGATTGAAGCCAGAATGCAGAATCGGGTTGGTCCCCAGTTTACGGGTCCAGCGGGTATTCTTCAGCCTTTCGCTGACTTCATTAAGCTGTTAACAAAGGAGGACATTATTCCGCGTGGTGCGAAAGGCACTATTTTCAAGTTTGCACCCATTCTTTCTTTCTCAATTATCGTTTTTGCTTTGTCCTTTTTGCCGATTGACGGCACTGCAGTTATACCTAACTCAAGTTTTGCTGGAGACTTGATTATCATTATGGCGTTGATTACTGTGGCTAACTTTTTGCTGTTTCTTTCAGGCTGGGCTTCTGCGAGCCCGTACGGCTCCATAGGCGCGGCAAGAGTGTTAACCCAGTTCCTCGGCTACGATATTCCCCTGTTTCTGCTTGCATTGACGCCTGCGTTTTTGGCAGGAAGCCTCAGCGTCTCGGCGATAGCGTCAAGTCAGTATCTTCCATTTGCGCTTTTGGCGCCTTGGGCTTTCGTATTGTTCATAGTAGCTCTTCAAGCAGAACTGGAGAAAGACCCGTTTGATATTCCTCACGCAGAAACTGAAGTGGTAGGCGGCTTAGAGACCGAGTACTGCGGCGGCAAACTGGCTTTTCTGCATCTTACTCGTGATGTGCAAATTGTTTTTGGCGCCGCGCTTGTAGTTGAATTGTTCCTTGGTGGACCCTATGGTCCAGTCTTTTTTGGTTTGCCAGAGTTTTGGTACGCTTTGTGGTTTGTGCTTAAACTGTTGGCGGTTGTAATAATCACGGAGTACGTGACGTGCCTGTTTGCGCGGTTGCGCATTGACCAAGTGTTGAAGACTAATTGGAAGGTGTTGTTGCCGCTTTCGGTGTTGTCGTTTACTTTGACTGCTGTGTTGACTATTTGGGTTTATCCTTTGGTGGTGTTAGGCTAATGGGTAAGAAGTCTTTTGTGTCGCCGATGGTGAAAGCGTTGCTTGCTCATCTTTTCGTTAAGCCTGCTACTAGTAAGTATCCTTTTGTGAAGGCTGAAGTTCCTGAGGGTTTTCGGGGCAGGCAGGTATATGATAATAATCTTTGTATTAGCTGTGGTTTGTGCTCTAGGGATTGTCCTGCGAAAGCTATTGAAATGGTTGAGGTTGAAGGGAAAAGGAGACCTCTGTTTCATCTTGACCTTTGCATTTTCTGTTATCAATGCGCTGAGAGTTGCCCGAGAAATGCTATTAAAAGCTCAGAGTTTTTCGAATTAGCCTCAACCAATAAAGCTGACTTGGTAGTAACTCCTCAACCAAACTCTCAAAAAAGAAGCGGTGAGCAGCAATGATCTTTGAGGTACTCGCAGCAGGGCTGGTAATTTCGGCTTGCTTAGCGATTTTCCTCGACGAGCCAATTTACTGTGTTGCCTCTTTAGCGGACACGCTCATTTTCATGGCGTTGCTCTACGTGTTAAGTGATGCCCTTTACGTTGCTATTTTCCAGTTTGCTGTGGGCGCTGGAACCTTGGCAATTCTCTTTTTGTCTGGAGAAATGCTCAGCGAAAAAACCGCGAAGAAAACTCCGCATAAAAACTTGGTTCTAATTATCGTGGCTGGAGCGCTTTTGTCGTTGCCTGCCATTTTCCTCTCGGTTTCTGGTTCAACCAGTGCTTCTGCTGGTGTCGCGTTTGAAGACGCTTTGTGGAACTTAAGAGCTTTGGATGTTGTTTTGCAGGGCTTGGTTATGATGGGTGTGGCTTTAGGAATCGCCATAGTTTTGCATGAGAAGAGGAAAGGTGCAAAGTGATGGACTACGTCATTTTATCGTTGATTTTGCTGGCGATTGGCATTTACGGCTTGTTAACCAAGCGCGACTTGTTGAAAGTGTTCGTATCAGTTGAATTAATCGCTACGGCGGCAACGCTGAATTTCGTGATGCTTGTGCCTTCTTTAAGCAAAGGTTTAGGCGAAGCATTTCTAATCTTGGCGTTCTCCACTGATACTTGCGTGAGCGCCATAATCTTGGCGTTGCTTGTAATCGTTCACAGGAAATATGGGACAAGCGATGTTAGCGAGTTAGTCAAGCACGAAGAAGGCAAAGAAGAGGAAGAGGCTGAAGAATAGTGTTGTTGTCTGAAATTTCGTCATGGCTTGTTTGGATTCTTCCGTTGTTTTCCAGCTTATTTGTGCTTTTGATTGCGCGTTTAGGTGCAAAAGCGCGAGACGCTTTTGTGGTCATAATCAGTGGAATCACAGCTGCTTTAGCGTTTTCCCTGGTTCCTGATGTCTATTTTGGTGCTGAAGGCGCTTTAGGTTCCGTCGTGTCTTGGATTCCTTCTTCAGGCATAACCGCTGGTGTCTTCATTGACTCGCTAAGTGTTTTGTTCACGGTTCTCGTAGCCTTTTTCGGGCTGATAATAGCCATTTACTCTTTAGGGTACATGAAGGGTGAGGAAGGTTTAACACGCTACTACTTTTTCCTGCTGCTCTTCATAGGCTCAATGATAGGTCTCGTAATCTCAGACAATTTCCTTCAAATGTTCATCTTCTGGGAGATGGTGGGGCTATGCTCTTACTCGCTAATTTCCTTCTGGTACAAGCGCCCTGAATCTATCCGTGCAGGCGTCAAGGTTTTTCTGATGACTCGAATCGGCGACATTAGCCTGCTCGCTGCAATTGGGATTCTTTACGCGAGTTTAGGCTCGTTTTCTTTCAGCTACACCATTGACCACATCAGCTCAATACCCGTGCCAACTCTAACTGCAGTGGCTTTTCTGACATTGGGCGGTGCAATCGCCAAGTCCGCTCAGCTTCCCCTGCACACTTGGCTATACAGCGCCATGGAAGCTCCAACGTCAGTCAGCGCTTTGTTGCATGCGGCTACCATGGTTAAGGCGGGCATTTACCTTGTTGCGCGGTTAATCCTGATTTTGGGTCCTTTGGCTTTTGCGCTTCCCATGTGGTTGCCCACTGTAGCATGGATTGGTGTTCTCACGGCTTTTATGGGTGCGACTTTGGCGTTGTATACTCCTGACATCAAAGGCGTGCTTGCTTACTCAACCATTAGCCAGTTGGGTTTTATGATGGCGGCTTTGGGCACGATTTCGTCTGCTTCGTCTCTGGGTTGGTTTGCGAGTCTATTTCATATGGTGAGTCACGCTTTCTTCGAAGGGCTGGGTTTCTTGCTGGCAGGCGGCATAATTCACGCGCTTGGAACCCGTGACATGCGGTTAATGGGCGGCTTGAAAAAACTAATGCCCATCACTTTCGGACTAAGCATAATTATGATTTTGACTACGAGTGGTTTGCCTCCTTTTGCCGCTTTCTTCAGCAAAGGACTCATAATCACCAGCGCAACTGAAACTGGGAATCTTTTACAGGTGATTTTGCTTTACGCGACTGCTGCGCTCACGTTTGCTTACAGTCTTAGGTTTATGACGTTGACTTTTATGGGTAAAAAGTCGGAGCACTTGACTAAGCTTCATGTGCACGAAGCGCCGAAGCTAATGCTGGTTCCTGCTGCTGTGCTGGCTGTTCTGTGTATTGTGTGGGGTTTCGTTGAGCCTTGGCTTGGCGGTTTCATGCACGTTGAAGGCGAATTCAGTTTGCTGGGCGCGTTTTTCAGCTTGGAAACGCCTATTTTCTTCGCTATTCTCGTTCCAGTTGGCTTAATTATATATCTAACTTATTACAAAAACTCTGGAATTATGCAGAAGATACGAAGCAGCTCGAATCCGTTAACCACCGTTCTGAAGCACGGTTACTTCTTTGACCACTTATACGAAGGGGTCACGGCTAAAAGTGTCATGGGTGCCTCGAAGAAAATTTTGAAGCACGGTTACTTCTTTGATGACCTCTACGTGAGAGTCATCACGAACGGGTTTATGAAAATCTCTAAGGGTCTTGACTACATCGAAACTAAAGTTTTCACTGAAGTGCCGCAAAACGTGGCACGAGCCATACTGAAATTGGCTGATGCAACACACAAGTATCTGGACGTTTTAGCTGAGGAACTTCTAAATGTGATAGCTCATCGGACGGTGATATCCGCGGCGAAAGCGAAGAAGGTGCCTTCAAGCTCTATGCAGCATTATATAGCTGCAGCTTTGCTCGGATTTATATTGATTCTCATACTGATAATAATAACTATAGGTGTATAGAAAGATGGAATATGCGCTACTGTTAACCTTCCTCATACCGACCTTGGCGGTTCCCTTCGTATATTTTCTTGGAAAGAAATCTACAAAAGCGGCAGCACTTCTCGTTGCCTTAATTGCTATTGTTAATATCGCGTTGGTTTTGACGACTGTTCCCACGGTGCTCAGCGGCGGCGAATACGTGGAATCCTATCATTGGATTCCAGTTTTGGATGCGTCGTTCACGCTTTTCGTGGACGGCATCAGCGTGTCCATGGCGCTTATCAGTTTAATCCTCATTGTAGTAGCGGCAATTTACTCGATTAACTACATGCAGGGAAAGAAGAATCTGGAAGTTTACTACGCTCTTTTAACGCTGCTTTCCATTGGTCTCGTGGGCGTTTTCCTCACTTCGAACCTTCTGCTCTTTTACTTCTGCTGGGAGTTAATGCTTGTTCCAGCTTACTTCATCATCGGCGGATGGGGTTACAGGCAACCTTATCGTGCAGCATTTAAATTCTTCATATTTACGCATGCTGGCGCCGTTTTTGTGCTGTTAGGCATAGGCGCCATTTTCATGATTACAGGCACAACTGACATTTTCCAAGCGAAAGACGCGTTGATGGCTGTTAGCCCTGATATCGTGAAGTGGGTTTTGCTGTCGTTAACTGCGGGTTTCGCGGTTAAGATGGCTGTGGTGCCTGTTCACATGTGGCTGCCTGATGCGCACTCTGAAGCTCCAGCAACCATGTCGGCGCTTTTAAGCGGAGTTATAATCAGCGCTGGTGCTTATGCCATACTGCGGGTGTCTTTGGGAACGGTGTTTCCCGCGGTGGAAGCCGACTTCGGCGGCATGTTCCTTCACGGTTTAGCCATTTTCGGCGTGATATCTGCATTTTTCGGTTCGCTTATTGCGTTGGCAGAAACCGACATCAAACGCGTTATCGCTTATTCAAGTATAGCGCATATGGGTTACGTTTTGTTTGGGCTTTCCCTCTTTCCGTATTCTGAGCCGACAACTGGCACGGTGCTTCACATGGTTAATCACGCTGTAAGCAAAGGCTTGTTCTTCCTTTCCGCTGGCGCCATCATGCATCAGCTTGAAATCAGGGACATCCGCGAGATGGGTGGACTTGCTGGAAAAATGCCCTTTACCGCTGCTTCATCTACGACGGCTGCTTTAAGCATAGCTGGGACACCACCGTTTGCGTGTTTCATCAGCGAGTTTCTGATATTTGTCGGTGCCTTCCAAGTCATTAACAGTGATGGCTTTTATCTTTGGCCAACTGCCTTCATGCTTGTAGCTACGGTTCTCTCGCTTGCTTATTCGCTGCGATATCTGTCGCATGTTTTTCTGGGGCAATCAAAGACTGAGAAGAAGGTTGTGGACGTTCCTATTTTCATGAAGTTAGCGATGGGCATATTGGTGGTCTTTGTGATTGTGCTCGGGATTTGGCCTACGTTCTTTGTTGATTTGATTAATACGGTAAGCTTTGTTTGAGATGGAGATTGATGATTGAAGTTTTTGATGTTGTTTTGCCAATAGTTAGCTTGGTTGTTTTCGCGCTTTTGACGGTTCCAGTTTTCAAGGTTATCCGCAAGAGCAAATACCGCATTGCTTTGACGGTTGTTTGGTTCGCTGTGGTTTTCGCGGTTGCGGGCGGTGCTGTGGCAAATTTGGCTTTGAATTATTACAGTTTGCCTTCGCCGCAACCGTTTCTCAATATGACTTTAACTGATTCTTCTGCTACGCTTTCAAGCGCGTTTATGATTGATGCTATATCGATTTTTATGGCTGTGATTTTCGTTGCGGTTGGCGCGGTTGTTTTCCTCTACACTGTTTTTTACGTTGACTCCAGCAAGAAGCTTTCTGAAAGGTATTATGCGGTTATGCTGATGTTGACTGCTGCGTTGATAGGTGCCGTGTTTTCAGGTGACCTTTTGACGCTCTTCATCTTTTGGGAGGCTGCAGCGGCTGGTTCCAGTTTTCTGATGGTTTACAGGAAAACGCCTAGGTCCTTGAATTCCGCATTAAAGTATTTGGTTATGATAATTATTGCTTCAGCTTTTGTCGTATTTGGGCTTTCGATTGTTTACGGTTTAACTGGCACGTTGAATTTCTGGGCTGTGAAGCAGGCTTTGGTGACTTTGGCTGATAAGCACCTGCTTGTGCTTGCGTTCATCTTCATAGTCACTGGCTACGCCATTGAAGCCGCGGTTGTGCCGTTTCACTTTTGGCTGCCTGACGCTTACACTGCTGCACCATCTTCGTCTTCAGCGTTCCTTTCCGCTCTGATTGACCAAGGCAGCTATTACGTGCTGATCAGGGTTTTGATTTTTATTCTTACGCCACCCACGTTGGAATGGACGTTTATGCTGGCGATTATGTCGGCGTTGACTATGATCGTGGGTAACTTGTTCGCGTTGATTCAGGATAACGTGAAACGTTTAATCGCGAACGTGTGCGTGGCGGATGTCGGCTACAACTTGATAGGTATAACCAGTGTTACATCAATAGGGCTTATGGGTAACCTGTACTTCTTCTTGATAGGCGGAATTACCACGGCGCTTTCGTTTATGGCTGTTGGCTTGATTAACAAGTATGGCTTTAAAACTTTGGAGGACTTCTCTGGGTTAGGCAGAAAGATGCCTTTTGTAAGCTTAGCCTTAACTCTTGGAGCGTTGTCTTTTGCTGGGGTTCCGCCGTTGGGCGGGTTCACCGCGAAGTTTTTGGTTTTCACGGCTGCGATTAAAGCGGATTTGAGTTGGCTAGCAGTCATCGGCGTGTTAACAAGCGTTATTCAAACTGCGTATTTGCTGCGGTTGATTAATTACATGTATGGGAAGAAGCCGAAAGAGGAGGGCAGAATAAAGGAGCCAGTGCGGCTGCTTGTTCCCATTTTCATCCTTGTAGCCGCAATTCTCATTCTGGGGCTTTACCCAACCATAGTCTTTGACTTGATTGAGCCAGCAACACGGCAGCTTTTATTCATCCCATAGGCGCTTGCTGTTTGCTGGGGTTCAGCGTTCGTGGTTAACGGTTGCAGAACTAGTGCGTGGAGAAAACTATAGCCCCCCTTATTTAAACTATAAATAGGCTGTGAGTGATTCTCGGGTAGACCCCCTACTGGTTTCTGCATAGAATCTCTATTAGGCTCCAAATATGAAAGAGCTGAACAGTTGTGCTAATTGGTTTCTGCGGGTGTGAAGCTGTATGTTCTTTTTCCTTTTTTCGCTAGCTTGAATAAGCCGTTTCTGGTCACTTGTGATGTTATTTCGGTTTCTTTCAGGTGGTGGTCGCTGAAGGACAGGACGCCGTTCGGCTTCAATACGCGATGTAACTCTGTTAACACTTTGTCTGGGTCTGCCAAGTCGTGGAAGGCGTCATACAGCAGCACCATGTCTATGCTGTCATCTGCCAAGCCAGTATCACAGTCGGAGAGGATTGTTTTAACGTTTGGCAACTGTTTTTTCGTAGCGAGTTTGTTGACTGTTTTAATTGCGAGTGGGTTAATGTCTAAGGCGTATAGTTTTCCCGATTCTCCAATCAATTCAGCGACTGCTGGCAAGTAACCGCCTGGTCCGCAGCCGTAGTCAAGAACTTGGAAGCCTTCTTTTAAGCCTATTTCCTTCACGATTTCTTTGCGTGGTTTGAAGAAATCTCGAATCTTGAAAGAAAACGCCATAATTCTGAAGTGTAGGTCAGCCACTCCGGTTGCCTCCGAAGCGTATTCCTTGCTTAATCATGTCGGTCATGTTGTTTTTGAGGTCTTCGAAGCATGCGCTTAGCCGTTGGGCGTCTTCTTTGGACATGCCTTGCTGCATGAGTTGCTTCTCGAAGGCGCGTCTTGTTTTGTTGACTCTGCTGCCTAACGTAAGGTATGCCCATAGAAAGTTAAGGGACATCCGAGCCAAATGGGGAGATTTTTTTATTACGGCTGTAACCACTGGAGCCAGGCTCATTTTTCATCAACCTCGATAAAGAAAGAGAGGAGGTTATTCCTCTTCCTCGTTTACGCGTTTTTCTATTTTGCTGTGAATGCGTCTGCTGATTTCGTCTTCTCCGTGGTGTCCCCATCCGCCTTTTCCAGCGCTTCTGAGCATTTCGCCGAGGCTGGTGAAGGTTCGCATGTACTCTTCCGTCATTTTCACGGCTACCTGTTCAGGCAAGCCGCCGTCTTTCAGTTCCTTGTAGTATGCTGCTGCCGCCTTGCCCATGTTGCGTCCCGCCTCTTCAGAGAACACTGAAGACAGTATACTCTTAATCATGGCTGGGATTTCAGAGGAGACCACGCTGAGGATTTCTTTGATGTTTTCTGGCTCCATTTCATGTTTTCGTTCATTTTGTGCCATATTATTCACCTCAAGAACAATATAGGGGTGGTCACTGTAGTTAGGTATTCTGTGCAAAAGTGACCAGGTTACTGGTCAGTCTTGTTCGCTAAATCGTAAGTAGGAGTCTTCCCTTCCTTCTTGATGAGAATACCCTGTGCCTCAAGCTTTTTTACTCTCTCGCGCACTATGCGCCTGCTGGCTTTTCCCCTCATCGCCGACACTTGCCGCGTGATGGCTGAAATATTCAATGCTCCCTTAACGGCTAAGGCTTGGATGATGCATCGTGAAATGTCATCTTGCGCGATTAGTTTTTGCCGCAGGTACTTTTCAGCGTTCTTCAATCGCGCGGCTACTTTTAACGGTTCGCCGTACATGCCTATTCCAACCCGCGTTAGCCCCAGCGCAGTAGCTAACCCTTCATATTCAGGCTTCTCAAGAATCATTTGTTCGAGAAGGTCGAGTCTGTGGATTATTTGGTCGAGTTTTTTGCTTAGTTCTTCTGCGCTGGAAGCGGATTCTTTTCGGCTCAAATTTCCTTGCTTTCCTTTACCACTATTAGAGCCTAATGTGTTTAAATGATTGACTATCAGCAAAACTGGTGCCGCGTGTAAATCGCTGAAATCGTGTGCAGAAATGGTGCGGTCGCCGGGATTTGAACCCGGGTCGTCAACGTGGCAGGCTGATGTCC
>CAZYUQ010000017.1:0-16211 GCA_964650565.1 uncultured Candidatus Bathyarchaeia archaeon
CCGGCGACAACTCGGTCTTCAGCCGAGCGCTCTCCCAGGCTGAGCTACCTCGGCGTTTCTGCGGGTGATTTCGGTATCTCCAGAGAGCGCCATAGTCTGAGTGTACATCATGCTTATTTACGTTTTCGTAGGAAGCCACGTTGTCTTTTTGGCGTATTCGGTTGACGCGGCTTCAACCGCGCGCCCCTTGCTGCGTGCAGTCACGATCCCTTTGGTGCAGAATTCAGCCGTTAGCATATAGTGTAAGCTGATTGATGGGGCTCCTTTTTGGTAAGCATATGCAGTTTTGCCTCTGCCTTTTCAAAATGCTTTTGCAACAGTTACTACAAAAATCGCTCGCTTACAGCGCTATTAGCCATGTTCTGCAGCAAATGATACATGCAAATCGTATACTCGAAGTTTTCACAAAGCTTATTTAGCACATTGACTTAGTATGCATTGGTGGTCCTCCGAACTTGAGAGCTGCGTTCAGCGCAAGTTACTTGGAGTGAAGAAGGGTGAGAACTCGACAAATCGCCGTAGTGCCATTAGTGTTTTTGGTACTGTTCTCCATTTTTTCGAGTATTCCTGGAACCGTTAAGGCGTCTTATTACCTTTCGCAAGTAGCCTACTACGACCAAGTGAAACAGAGTCTCAGCCTCACGGCTCAGCAAGAGACCATGCTGGAAAACTACGGCTTCACCGTACTCGAAATGCCATATGACTATGATCCACTTTATGATGATGAGTTGCTCGGAGAAGCCCTCTCTCCATGGATACGTTTTGAGAATTTCTATTGGCAAAAAGTTTACAACCCTGACTTGCCCGTGTTCGTCACCACCGACTCGATACTACACCTTTTCCACGTGGTTTTCGACTGCTCCCTAAGGATGATTGAATACCAAACGTTCTATCCAATGATTTACGACGTTACCGAATACGCCTTCCAGACATCACTGGCTGATTACAACGCAATTCCACATGACGGCTCAATGAAGTACTGGGCAGTAAGAAACGCCACCGCATACTTTGCAGTCGCGATGTCGCTGATAAGCGGCGAAAACGCAGCCGTGCCCAGCGAGCTGTCGGCAGACGTGGGCTTCTTTTTGAACGAAATATACTTGAAGCCTCCAGAGTTTGTTACAGCTGCGTGGTGGCAGTACCCGGAGGACCTTGTGGAGTTGAAGTATGATTTCACTCAGTTTACAGTTAGAGGGCACTACGTGGGCGTGCCACGGCTTGAGCAGTACTTCCGCACGATGATGTGGTACGGCAACTTTCCAGTTTGTGTTCCCCGCAGCGACGAAACCTACAGTTGGGTCGTGAGCCACATAGACGAGGCAGCAGCCGTTTATGCACGAGACATTCTCACGCAAAACCCAGATTACCTTGACGAGTGGACAACAGTGTACAACGTCACAAGCGAACTCGTAGGCGAAAGTGACTCGATAAACCCGCTTAATCTTGACACAGCGCTTCACAATGTCTTCGGAGACAGCGACCAGTATTTAGATTTGGTTGTGGCGCCAGGCGGACTGGAAGCGCTTAGAACGGAGCTTTCTAAGCCAGAGTACGCGCAGAAAATACTGGGGCAAGCAGTGGTTTCGAACTTTGGTGCTCAAATGAGGTTTCCGATAGTTTTCCAGTTTATGGGTCAACGGTACGTGCCTGACTCGTTCATGTTCCAGATGTTGTGCTGGGACAAAACTGGACGCAACTCCCTTTATGAAAAACGCATACTGCCTAAAGGCTTGGATGTGTTCGCTGTGTTGGGTTCTGAACGTGCGTCGCAGTTGCTGGCTGAGGATTTTGATTATGCGAAGTTCCCTGAGAATTTGGCTGTGTTGCAGAACACTTTTGGAAACCTGACTGAGGATGAATGGACTAGTTCTTCGTACATGGCGTGGGTGCACTCTCTGCAGAGTTTAATTAACGTGGAATATGACTCTAGTTACCCTGAGTTTATGAGGAACCTTGCGTGGAAGGATGAGAAGCTTAACACTGCGTGTGGAAGCTGGGCTCAGCTTAGGCATGACACACTGTTGTACGCGAAGCAAACGTACATACCCGCCTTTGTTTGCAGTTATCCAGAAGCTTTTGTTGAGCCGAACCCCACTTTTTATGCCAGAATGCAGCAACTAACTGAAAGAACGATTGAAGCAATCAATATTTTGCCCGCTGCCAGCGGTGAACCAATAGTTCCCTATTACTCGGAAACAATAATCTTGGAGTCGCTGGAGGCAGTAAAGGACATAACGCAAAAGCTTGAAGTTATATCCAGTAAAGAGTTGGCGCAGCAGCCGCTGACAAGTGAAGAAGTCGAGTGGCTAAAGCTAATAGTATGGACGTATGGCGGTTCAGGCGGCAGTAACCCTGCAGGTTGGTATGTGGAGACAATCCAAAGCATTGCTACTGCAGCTAACTACACTGCTTTGTTGGATGTTCCTGTGATAGCTGATGTGGCGACGTTTCCGCCTGGCGATGTAGAGTATCCGCCTCAGATACTGCATGTGGGTGTGGGCTACGTTAAGGCGCTTGTGGTTTTGTATCCGATGGTTAATGGCACTTTGGTGGCTGCTGTGGGACCTGTGTTCTCATATTACGAGTTTCCTTTGATAGGTGAAAGGCGGCTGACTGATGATGAATGGAAAACCATGCTTACTTTGAGCAATAGCAGCGAGTACCTGCCCGATTGGTTCAAAGACGTTTATGGAATGGCGGACCCGTACCCCGTGCCCGAGCACATAACCGTAGCCGTTTTGATAACGACGATGGAGGTTGCTACGGTAGCTTTGGCAATAAATAGGGTGAGGAAGCCGCGGTTTAAACGTAGCCTCGCTAAGTAAATCTTGAGTTTTCTGGGTTGGAGTTGGGCGGCGGTATGGTGCTTTTTTGGTTGTGTTCGGAATCTGACTTGTTTATAGTCTGGAAAAAGAAGTATTCCTTTAATAACTATGGCTGATTTTTTGTGGCTTCAAGGTGAATCAACGATGGGAAAAACGGCTGTCATTACTGTCGAATTGGTTGACGAAAGTCTCGCAAGTTCGAACAGTGCCATTGCGGAAGAAATGCTCAAGTGGTTCAATGATGAAGCATTGCCCGCGCCATGGATAAAAACAGTAAAGGCAATCACAGTTAGGGGCGATTAAACACCGATTAAAGCCACGTGGTGCGTTAGGAAGTACCCTATCAACGCGGTGGCTAAGAAGCACACGAACATCAGCAATCGGTCGTGCTTGTGTTCTTCAAACTCGTCCTCTTTTGACCTGTGCAATATTATGCGCCTGAACTGCTTATTTCAGGTTAGGTAGGGGAAAGGTTTTATGAAGGGGCACTCAATATTTGACGTTCAGAGTAAGCACGGGCCGGTAGTCTAGCTGGCTAGGACGTCGCCCTCACGCGGCGAAGATCACCGGTTCAAATCCGGTCCGGCCCACCACAAGTTTTGTCAAGCAGAAAATGGGGTCTGTCAACATTCTCATTCTTCATCTTTCCCAATCCGACTGGGACGGCGACATCATCCCCCAATGAATCAAACACCGTCCCAGTGCTTTTAGGGTTTTGGTGAAAAGGAAAGACGAACAAATCGAATGGATACCAGTAAAATGCACAACAGACGAAGAAATCCAGCAAGCCATCAAAGACGACTGCGTTCTAGTTGGACACGAAAACGGCGTATGGTACTTCAAAAAACCAGCATAATCCTTTCTTTATCACATATATAACAACAATATTAGAACTGCATCAGAAAATATTAAATATCATACACAACCGATAGCACGTAATTGGTGAATCGCTTCAAATGCAGAAACAAAATGCCATTTACATTCTGTACGGACTCTGTATAACATTGTTAATCCTTGGGTGTTTACAGTACTTCGAACCTTATCTTTGGGCGCAAGACGAAGAAAGAAGCAGTATGGATATTTGGGCAATAGAAAACGTCCCTCAAGCTTATTTCTATTTCAAGTTTTCATCCAAAGCCATGATTACTACCAATTATCCTGTAACCGTTGAAGCAAAAATCAAAATAGAAAATTTGCAGTTGCTACAAACAATCAACGGCAGAGAATACCCTAGTATTGGAATAGTCGGCACCCAAGAACATCCCGTAACTTACGAAGAGGATACTGGTATTCCATTCACAGGAAGGATACTATTAACATTTGACGGAAATAAAACTTATACTGGAAGCGGACAAATAATCTTTCCCAATTTGGGAAAAAATTACGGATACATTTTTTATACATTCACTTCATCAAATGACATTATCTACATACATGAAATGAACGCAACCCCAGCCGCAATCGAAAACCGTATTCCGCCTGTTTTTTCCATTGAAGAAGGATATTCATCACGGTCTAGTTTTGTGCAGGCGAGTAAAAGTGCAGGCACATCTCTTATTGCAATAGATATCGCAGTAATTGCCATAGTCATCCGTCTTCACTTGGAACTGCGCAAAAAAGAGGACACTAAATTAATGTCGCTCATTAATGAGATAAAAAAATTAATCGAAAACATTGAAAAAAAGCATTCGCCAACTACAACAAATAAAAAAAGGCGCTATTAACGCGCTGCGCGTCGCTCCCGCTCCGCGCCTAACGTTCCGCGCAAAAGCCAAACGATACGCAGGCATGGGCTTGAAAACTTAGTGCAGTGATATATCGAGCTACCTTAACCAAGGCATAAAATACTCTTCAACAATTTCCTCGATTATCTTATTCTCTAGCGCCAGATGGAAAAACCTACAAAATTCCTCAAACATTCCTTGAATTGTCTGAGACAAATTCGCGAAATCGTCAAAGCTTATAGTACGAGATATGACAATTCTTCTCCCTTCAGATTTGTAATCGCCATCAAGCCACCGATTTCGTGGAAAAGCGAGACTAAGGCTTTCAGTAGCTTCTATGTTTAATCCAAACGAAATATCCCCATAAAAGGCGACTTGACCACAAAATTCTTGGCTTGCTTTCAAGACCTGTGACAAGAACTGAAAGCACTCAATAACCTGTAACCTATTTCCTTCGGCATCTGCCGCTTTTTGGAAAATCAATCTATCATTATCTATTCTGCATGCACGAGTTATCTGCCCTTGCAAATTTCGGCTTTGAAGCTGCAGATAATTAGGGTAAGGTATCTGTTCGCTTAATTTCATGACACCATTGGCAATTTTATAGAATGATGCGTCATTCTCTTTGTTGAAAGAAACATTATCTTTGGCGAAGTTGAGACAAACAACTACAGTTTCGAGAACTGGCGCGTCGATTTCCAAATACTTCCAACTCCAACTAGGGGAGGAAGAGGTGTAACCGCTCTCTTCTCGGATTTTCTTACGTCGTTCAAAAAGGTCTTCTATGGTTTGCAGGTCAGCTCGCACATTCTCACAGTTAATTCTGACCAGAATTTCTCTTGTTTGCCAAACGTAATGAGGCGGATTATAGCTTTGGTTTATTCGGACAAAAAGAACTGCCCGTTCTCTTTCATCAGTCAGATTGAAAGGGCACAATTTCACTTCGGGCATTATTTTCGGTAAGATATTGCTCAAACAAATACTGGTAACTTTTTCTTCCAATCCCTTTTTCATGCTAATGCCTGGAATATCAGTAGGAACATTACTTTCCTTGTTAGCCTCTACACCAATCAAGATTATTCCCCCTTCAGTATTTGCGAAGGCACACACGCTTTTTGCAAGGTCTTCATTTTTGGGGAAATCTCTTTTGTATTCGACTCTGAGACCTTCAGATATTTGCTGGTCACAAAAGCTTTTAATTTCTTTGAAGTCAACCTTTGATTTTTCTAGAGTGAAGAGTGATGTGCCCAATTTCAATCAAAATACTTTTGTTCTATGATGGATATAAATTAAAGCTATGTCAAGCGTCCGCGTCACAGCTAATAAGAATTTCCTCACCTTTCTCTAAATCTTCCTCGGAAACAAAGTCAAGCGGTACAGAACCTAAACTTCTGAAGAGACTGTTAACAAATTCGCTTCTTCGCACCGCATAGACCCGCTTGCTACCCTCAGTCCTTTTTTGGCGTTAGTTGTTCCTCGAATTTTGTTGTAGCTGGGAACTGCGTTTCCGTGACGAAGTCGGTTTCGACTTTCGCCACACTCGGCAGCTGTTTAATGGTATTGACCATGTTGACTATGCTCTGGTAGTCTTTGACGGCGGCGATTGCCAAGATGTCGAAGTCTCCAATTATTTCGGTGATAAGGAATATGTTTGGGATTCCCTTGAGCCCGTCTATCGTGGTGGCTTTGTCGTAGCCAGACGAGTTTGTTATTTGGAGATATGCCTCGCCTTGGAAGCCTAGCTTGGAGAGGTCTATGATTATCGAGGAGCCAAGGATAATCCCTGATTTCCTCATCTTCTGAACCTTACACTGCGCTGTCCCCGTCGAGATGCCTACTTTCTTCGCAATTCTGGAAAAGGGTTCCTGAGGGTTTCTTACGAGCAGTTGCAATATTTCTAAATCCGTTTCATCCATACCTTCAACTCCCTATGGTTCCAGTTCGATATTGTTAAGTAGGAGCTGCGGGGTGCCCCAGAGATTGACCGCGACCTTTCTGAAGCCCAGCTTGCTTCTAATGTATTGCTTCAAATTCTCGAGGTCTTCCAAGCTCTTGGCTACCACGAAGACTCTGAGTGTGTTGGTGCCCGCGCTTTCACCTGTAACAAGAAGATTGGACATGGTCCTAATTATCCTAAGGAATTCTTCTTTTTCGTGAATTTTCAAGCTCATCCCTATGGATGCTGCGTGCATGAAGCCCATTTTGTTCATGTTCAGGAACAGCACCGAGCCGACAATGACTCCGGCGGCTTTGAGCCGTTTAACCCTCTTGAGAATCGCCGTAGAAGAGAGACCGCATTCTTTGGCGATGTCTTTTAGCTTGGTTCGGGCATCCGCTACTAGCGCCCGCAGAATCTTCACGTCCACATCATCAATCTTCACTTGAGCTGTCAAGTTTATCATTCACACAATTCAATCGGGTCATATATAAAATGCGCGTGAGGATTTCCGATGGCCCCGAAAACCAGAAATTTGCGTGCCGTCGGAGACATAAACCCGTTCATGACTAGGCTTACTTGTGTCAAATGTGCATCGATCTTTTTCCATAGAACATCCCCTCAAGCATGATATTTTCTCACAACTCAAGTATTATATTCAAAGTTGCTTTATGGCGTACAAGTAATAGCATAAGCTGGTCTGAAAATACTTATACAAAATTAATATGGCTTATAAAGTCTTTTAAATAACTGTCTATCATGGACATTTCCCTCAGAGTGCTGGCGTGTTCTATATGCGTAATCATAATGTTTTCTGTTATTGGCACAACTGTTTTTGTTGGTTCAGGTCCCGCTTCTTCACCAACTCCAACGCCAACTCCAAGCAATGCAATAAGTGGACAGAGCCCTGAACTGGCTATAGGTGAAGACTGGACTGTTTTGGATTTCGGAGAAGGCAACATCACACAGCTAACAATTACTGTAGACACAAACGGCTTCATCAACGTAAAAGCGTATGAAGCTGGAGGGTTCTATGAGAGACGCCAAATATATGAACACAGCGTTATGACTTTTTCATGTTACAAGATAGAATTCCAAAACGACTTCGCATACGAGTATGATAGCAAAAAAATTGTCTTCTATAGCTACTACGAAGTAACTTAGCAAAATTTATTACTGCCATCAGTCCAGAAGGGGCTTTCGTCATCTCGCAAGAAGTTAACGCGTCATTTAGTTTGATGGAGAAGTTGAATATGGACTCATTTAATGAATGCATAAATGAATATAGAAAACAGGTGAAGAAAGGCGCCATTACAGCAGCATACAAAGGCTTGATGGAGTACATCATGGCTTTGAGAACACATTTTAGTCGACAACCCAGACTTCAGCGATTTGGATGCTTTAACAAACCAAATAGAAAGAGGCACTTTGAAATTCATTAAAGACATTGAGGGCTTCCTGTCCGAACATGAAACCTAGTTTTGCTACTAAACTCCATGAATTGAAACGAAATACATACAACATGAATCATTAAAACACGGCTTTTGCATAAATGTTAAAAGCAAAAAACGACTAACACCGTTAGCAGTAATATCGAGTGAGAAGGGGGTGACAGCGTGAAAAAAACCATTTTGCTAGCTGCGCTTTCACTATTATTGCTGTCTGCGATGATTGCTCCAGTAATGGCTGGACCTACGGATGTTGTTGTTCAGGTAGGTGACTGGTTCAAATACGAACGTGAAGTCACAGAATGGGACAGCACAGATCCATTTCTTCCAGAGGGCTATTTTGGTCCCTTAAGCTTGGCAGACAATCAGACAAATTATGTATTGTACACCGTTACGGACATAACGCCTGTAACTGAGCCTGCTGCTGGTACAAACGTAACCTTCTTAATCACATATAACTGGAAAAACGGAAGTGAAACAACCGAGACCATGGTAGAACACGTATCCACCGCAAACACGAACATATTTATGATAGGCGCTAACATGAACGCTCCTGACAAGGTAAGCGACGCATGGCTTTTCTTTGGCTTTTTTGATTATCCGGAACGAGACATAACTAGAACATTTGATTATGTAAATCCTATCGCTACAAGAGCAACAAATGAGCTCAATTATACTGTTGACATCTTTGGTTCCATTTATACCTACACAATGTGGTGGGACAAAGCAACTGGAATGCGCGTTTATTACGAAAACCACGGAGACGTTGCTGCATTTGGTGAATCAGCCGAGTACAGTTACACTGTTGTATGGGAGTTAGTAGACTCAAGTATTGACGATTTGATATATGTTCCTGAAATGCTTACAACTGCAGTTATGCTGCTGATAATCAGCGCAAGCACCGCTTCAATAGTTCTTAACAGGCGAAAAAAAACCATTCATCTAAAATAGCCTCTTCTTTCCCTCTCTTTTTTTATTCATTTTTGACCGCGTCAACAGAATAATCCTTTCATCACAAACGCAACGCTTTAGATGAAAAAAGCGACCGCTTTTTGCCACGCTAAAACTTGTTAGGACTCAAACAGAAGTTTTTACCATTCTCCTGCATACGCCAGCCTCCTTATGCATGTCAAGCGCATCATACATTCTAGCAGCATCCCCGTAACGCCCAGAAGCTTCGAAACGTCTCGCTTTTTCCATCCTCCACCTACGATTCGCCTCAGCATACCGTTGCGCGTCCAGCCTGCTTTGAACATCACTCTGAGCCCTTTGAAACGCAAGTGCTATCTTCCTGCTTCGCTCCTCAGTCTTTTGCTTTTCAACCTTACGCCGGCGATTACCAATATCGACAGCGATAAACACAGGCAACATGCATGCAGTCACAGTACAGTAAATTGCCGTGAGAAACAACGCAGATGAGTGGGCTACAGAAAAAGGTATCCACACACTAACCATCCATACAACAGCGCCCGCGAACAGAAGAATATAGCGCTTGTTCCTCATCCGCTCTGACCCCTCCCCATTTTACTTGTTACTCCAGCTAACTATAAGAATTTTATCAACATCCACGCAAATTCAAGCCACTTAAAGCTAGAGCACCTGCTCAATAGAGCACTAGACGACACGCCATTAAAATACAAAAAAATCGAGTTTAGTTGCCGTTGGCTTCCGAAAGCATGTTGAGCGTCCGCAGTAGTTTTTTGAATTCTTCTTCTTTCAGCGAAGCTTTCCTGCCGTTCGCGTAAATTTCCTTAACTTTCTCCACCACTGTTAGCAACGCTTGGTCGTCTGGCTTGTGTCCTGTGATCTGCGTTATTTTATGCTTGATTATGCCCTTTCCTGACTGCTTTCCGATGGTTAAGCGCCGCGTGTTACCCACCAGTTCAGGCGGATACGGCTCGTAAGTCCACGGGTCACTTAAAACGCCATGCGTGTGAATCCCTGACTCATGCGCAAAACCGTAAGCACCCACTATCGCCTTGTTAGGCGGAACCACGTAGCCTGTTGCCTTGCCAATGAAGTTAGCTAGTTGCGTAAGCTTTTCTGTTTTACCCTTAAACTTCTTGATGCCATAATGCAAGTACAAGTTCAACAGCACTTTTTCGGTTTCCGCGTTCCCAGCCCTTTCACCTATGCCTAGAAATGTTGTGCTCGCGTAAATCTGGTCCCATACGCCTGATGCTGCACGCACCGCAGCCATCGTGTTCTCAACCGCGTTCCCAAAATCATCATGCGCATGAATCTCAATGCTCTTGATGCGCGTTGCTTTCTTGATGGCTTTCACTTTAGCTGGAATCCCGCCTGGCAACGGCGCATTCACATCTGAAAGCCCAATGCCTACCGTATCGCATACACGATAACATTCTGCGCCTGCCTGAGCGATGGTGTTGATGAACTTCTTTTCGAACTCCCAGTCCGCACGCGTGCTGTCTTCACCGTGAACGAACGTTCGCAGCCCATGAGTTTTAGCAGCGTACTCTACCACCTCGGCCACGTTAGCCAGTATCTGCTCCTGCGTTTTGTCTGGCCATTTGGCCTTGAAGTGTATGTTTGAGACTGGATGCGAGATGCCTATTTCTTTGAAGCCGCATTCCAGCGCGCTGTCCACGTCGTCTTTAACTGCGCGGCACCACCCCGCCACTCGAAGGTCCAAGTTCATTTTCTGGATGAGCTTTACGGCTTTCTTGTCGGGTTTCTGGTAATGGTAAAGCTCGATGCGTTCCACGCCGATTCCGCTTAATAGCCGAGCTATCTTTGCGGCGTCTTTGGGCTGTACAGCTAGGCCGGGCATTTGGATGCCGTCTCTCAGCGTAGTGTCGTCTATTATCGTGTCGGTTTTCAGCGGCAATTTAAAAAAGAAGTCTTCTATTTCCATTGTGCACTTCTCTTTGCTTGTTCTTTCTCCCTGTGAACATTTAACGCTAAGATGAAATCGCTGGTCATTGATAAACATTTCTGTATATTATTTGTGAAGTTGTCCAGAGCGGAATGTTGCTTTACTGCAGTTTGTCTTTACTTTTTATTACATCAAAGTTTACTTTTAGAAACTCGCTTAACTGCGGTTCCGAGGCAACGCGCACGACAAACCAACCAAAATCAAGCTCTCAATAAGCCGTTAATCACAATTTTTCTCGCAGCGACTTAATCGTACCTGAAGCCGCCACAACATGCACCGCCGCCTCCCTCCCTGCAACCGACAGGACCGAAGCCAACGCCGCTCTAACCATACCCACAGCTACAAGCGCAGTACGTATCACCGCTGTCTTCTTTTCCCCGTCATAGTCAATCAGCGTTAAACTCGTGAGGCTCGCGCCGTATTCCCCGTAAAGCCGCGTAACCGCGCTCCAAACCGCATCCATAAACTCCTTCGCCGTAGGCACACCCTCCGAATCCACCTGCACCGCTAAATATCGCCGTTTAACTCGTTTCAACAGTCTTTCCCTTCCTTGATTACGCGTATTCCCGGCGCCACAAACTTGGGACTCAGCTTCTGCCTGTTCCGCTTAACAATCGCTATTGGATTCTGCGAAACCGCCTCTAAAGCTGAAGCTTCATCCAAATCAAATAATCCTGCCAACGCCGCTTGCTCCCGCGGCTTTCTCAGCAGCATTTCACTTGTGGCTCCGCTTGAGACAACAATGGGCACGTGGAATTCCTTGGCGATGGCGGTTTCCCGCCGCAGGTTCGAAAGCAGTCGCACTCGGGCTGGTCCCTCCAAAACAAGCAGCGGCTTCACATCTACCTCCAACGCTGCTATGCTGTTGCTGGCTAATTCAGCTTCTGCCCTGTCAAAGAATCGTCTGCGGAAATCCAGTGAAGGAAAATTCAGGAGGTCAACGCGGCGGTCTTTGGCTGCTTGACGGGCGACTTCCTTGTTCTCGCAGACGACGCAGACGATTTCAAATCTTCGTCTAAGCCTTCTAAGCTGATGCATCAGGTCATTCTGCGTTTTCGGTTTTATGTCCACTCGTGAGGCAAAGTCCACCTTGGCTTCGCTGCACATGCTCCGTAGTTCCGCGGTTTCTTTTTCGCGTGTTTCAGGCTGAAGCGGCACTGCGATTAAGCGGTAGCCAAGCGTTGCTACTTTGTTTATGGTTCGCGAGGCGTTTGCGGAACCTTTCAGGTTCAAGCGCACATGCAAATCTGCAAAGTTTCTTTTCATGGAAGCAACCCTGTTTCTCTGCAAATTGCCGTTATCTCTTCAGAGGTTTTATTTTTGAAGTGGATTTTAAAGTGTATGGGGTCGTTTGATGAAAACTTTAGCTCGCCCACGTACGCGGCTTGCTTGTCAAACCTCAAGTACAGGTTGTGCTTTTCTAGGTGCAGTTTCAGTTCGCTGTTTAATGTTTCCTTGTCTAGCGAGCTTAGGCTTGCGGCGAGTTTTGTGAGAATTAGCGGTAGTGTTTTTTTGTCGGTGATTTTGGTTTGGAAAAGAGTTATGGGGTTTCTGTGGTGTCCTGTCAAGGTGGTTTTCTGTAAAAGCGTGTTTTCGCCTATTTCTTCGGGTAGCGTGTTGCGGACTGCTGTTATAACTTTCTGGAGGTCTTCTGTGGCGTGGGCAAAGACTCGTATATCAACGTAGCCTACTGGCGTTTTAGAAGACACGATGGCACCGTACTTTGTTACGGTGTTTTCTGGCTTTTAGATTTTTTCTTTGTTTCAGCTTTGGGTTTGGGCTTAGGTTTTGGTTTAGCTTCCGCCTTTGCCTTTTTCACGTAGGCTTTGACGGCTTCAACGTTTTCTTCATGTGCTGTCTTTCTTCGGCAGTCAACAGGCAAGCCTAATTTTGCGGCTTCAGCAACGTCTAAACCTGCTTTGCCTATTTCGTCGCGACTGAATCCTCTGCCCTTGCGCTGTTTGCCGTTGGGCTTAAGGATTTTAGGCTTTATATGATGCATGGCCTAGTGTGCTCCTTTTGCGCCTTTACGCTTGCTGGGTCTGAATTTTTCTGCGCCTATGCCCTTTCTTCTTAAGCTTCGCATTTTTTTGCCCGCGCTTGTTAAACTTCGTAGCGCACGGTTGCGATGCTGCTTCTCCGTTATCCAGTTGATGTCCTTATCGGTTTTAATCACAGGATGATTGGGGTCTACCAAGATTACTTCAAACCATTTTGAGCGTCCATCTTCGCCTACCCAGTAACTGTTAAGCACTTCCAAGTTCGGGAACTTTTTCGCTACGCGTTCTTCTCCTATGAGCCTTATGCTCTTGGCGGGTTTGAACTTCGCGACACCCATGCGTTTTGGGCGTCTTCCCGATTTGGGTCTCTTCTTGTGCATGCCGCCTCTTCTCACGCGCACACGCACTATGACGAAGCCTTGCTTAGCTTTGTAGCCGAGTTTTCTGGCTCGGTCCAGCCTCGTTGGCCGCTCTATGCGTGTTATTGTGTGTTGTCGGCGCCATTCGATTAAGCGTTGCCGCATGAGTTCTTCTAGGAACGTGTTTTCTGGTTTTGCCCATTCTTCTGCCATGTATTTGTATGCCATTCTTTTTTCACCTCTTATGCTAAAGTTTACGGTTCAGCCCTTTGCAGGGCCACATCCCAGCGGACACAGTTGGTCCGCCATAGTTCTGCAATGTTAGCTGTAAGCCTAAAAATAAACCTTTTCCACGACAATCCAAACATTTCAGAGCGCTCATCTGGGTTTCCTGAAGAGCTTGCAGTCATCAATGTCGCACACAAATTCAAAGCCAGCTTCAACGAGATTCCTTGTTGCATCGAGCGCGCTCCAAAGAAACCAGTAAAAATAGAAAGGAAGTTAAGCTCCTGTACACCTAATTTGGTTAAGGGTGTCATGCTTGAAGTATCCCAGAAAGTTAGAGTTTTGGCTTGCATTCATAATTCTGTTGGCTACTGCTATTTTTTCAGTCACAGCTTTTGCTCTATGGTACAGGCTAACTTTTTTTGTGGGTCCCTACCTTTTCATACACTGGCTTGGCATAATAGCCTCAGTTTTCATTGTGGTTTCCAATCCAATCTATTATGTTCTGGGCAGGCGGAGAAGCCAATCCAAGACAATTTTGAGAATTCATGTTTTCGGAAATCTTTTTGCGTTTTTACTTGTTTCTCTTCATTTCGCTCAAAATGTCGGCAGATTAGCAGCGACCCCTCAAAGACTAGCGGAAGGAGTAGTGCTTTACTTCTTTCTGTTTATCGCTGTAGCCACTGGTTTCATTGAAAGGTTTCACAGTGGAAAATCTCGAGTCACTAAAATCATCCATAAATATGCCTTAATAGTGTTGCTTTTTATTTTGCTGATTCACGCACTAGAAGGTTTCAACATACTGCCAGCGGTGCCCTCGCCTTCCCCTTCGCCTACGATTTCCCCGACAGCCTCGCCAACGCCTACACCCGCAAGTAGTTCTCCTTCTCCTTCGGCGTCTATTCCTTCGCCTTCTCCCACGCCTTTGCTCTCTCAGACGCCTTCTCCTTCTCCGCCAGGTACCCCTACAACATTACCTTCTGAAGAAGTCCGCGAGTATGAAGGGCAATATCTCTCATCGATAGCCGACTTCCGCGAAAACTCCATCAAAGGACCACAAAACGTGCCCATAAGCACTTATCGCTTAACTGTAACTGGCCTCGTTAACATAACAAAAGAATACACGTATGACGAAGTTATCAACGGGTTCCAGAAATACCAGAAAGTGGTCACAATTTATTGCGTGGAAGGCTGGTCTGCGAAAATTCTGTGGGAAGGTTTTCTGTTGAAAGACATCTTTAACGAAACGGGGATTAACCCTCAAGCCACGGTTGTCATCTTCAAAGCTTATGATGGCTATTCCACAGCCCTGCCTCTAAACTACATCCTGGACAACGACATCCTCATTGCATACAAAATGAACAATGTGACTCTTCCCCCCGAAAGGGGATTCCCATTCGAACTCGTTGCTGAAAGCAAGTATGGCTACAAATGGATAAAATGGATAACAGAGATTGAGCTATCCAACAACACAGATTATCTGGGATATTGGGAAAGCAGAGGCTGGCCCAACGATGCAAGTATACCTTGAACTGTTTCGTCTACTATCGCCCTGCAACATGGAATTGCTTCTTGCCGTGGTGAACGAAGGCGGCTTAATATGCGCGAACTGTTTATATCCATGCACGCGGAAGAATTAACAGTGAATCCAGTATAGGAGAGCATGAAGTTTATGAGTGATGGACCTTTTCACGCGACTGACGCGAATTTTGATGAAACAATCAAGAACAACCCTGTAGTGCTGGTTGATTTCTGGGCGGCTTGGTGTGGTCCCTGCAGGGCTTTAGCGCCAACCATCGAGGAATTAGCCAAAGAGTACGCGGGAAAAGCCCTTGTAGCCAAGCTGGATGTTGACGAAAACCCGAACAAGGCCGAGTGCTATCAGGTTTTCAGTATTCCAACGTTGATAGTGTTCAAGGACGGCTGCGAAGTTGAACGGCTGGTTGGGCTCTGCGCCAAAGGCAAACTAGACGCCCTGCTAAAGAAGTACCTGTAGCCCGTTCAGCTTTTCATTTTTTCGTACATTTTGTCCAGCGTCCACCTGATGCTGGATTTCAGTTCTCTTAGGCGTTCTTCGTCAACGTTTTTGATGACTATTTCGCGGAGTGAGTCGCCTTCGCGGACAATGTTGTAAGCGAACATTTTGTCAGTCGTAAGCTGCCCCATTCTCACGAGTTCGTTGTCTTTCTCCTGCATCTTCGCCAGCACGCGTTCCACTAGGAAATTGTTGAAGGGCGGCGTGTTCACGCTGAATTTCTTGGTTTCGTCTGGCATCACATGCAACGTTTGCTTTTCCACGTAGATTATCGCCAGCGTCTCGTCGTTCACCGTTTTTAACGGTATGACATTCTCGGTTTCTGTGACATGCGGCGCGGGCTTATCTTCCACAACCACGGAGACTTTTGTGGGCGGCGCAGCCTTCTCAGGCATAGCTGCTGCCTTTTTGATGTCGCCGCGTTTGAAGCCTTTCTCAAGCAGCATCGAGTTAACCACATCCAGCACGTCTTGAGCCTCTTTAATCTCAGAATCTAAACTAGCAATGCGCTCTTCAAGCTTCTTCTTGAACGCGACAAGCGCCTTCATCTTCTCCGAATCTTGCGGCATCCTCTGCTTCACGCGTAGTATGTTACGCACTTGACGCTTATCAAGCCTTTGACGCTTACGTTATGTCACTTTAACAAAACTGTTTAGAGAGTTTGCTTGTCTCTTGTGGTTCACTTATTTCTGTTTTTTGATGAGTACTGCGGCTGTGGCTGCAATAGCGGCAATTGCCACGGCGGCTATTGAGTAGATGATTT
>CAZYUQ010000018.1:0-16113 GCA_964650565.1 uncultured Candidatus Bathyarchaeia archaeon
ATGTTGGGCGGCGGCTTCGGCGGAATGGGCTTCGGAAGAGGTCACAGAGGCGGACCAATGGCTGAGTTAGGAGGTTTCGGCGCTATCGAGGTTAGCGAGGAGTTTGAGCAGAAAGTAACCAGCATTGCGGAAAACGACAGTGATGTGCAAACCCTGCTTGCGGACGGCTACAACATTACAGCGATTAGACCGATAATCAAGAGCGTAGTTGACGCAGACGGCTACGTTACCACGAAAGCAACAAGTGCCATCGTAATGCTGCAGAAAGACACATCGGGCGCGTTTGGCTGTGCATCAGTTTCAGTGGACGTAGAAGCGGCGAAAGTGACGCAGGTGGTCATCATGACGAGAACAGTAATCGACAAATCCTAAAAGACGGTAAGACGAATAACTGGAGGCAGCCCCAGCATTAGCGTACAGGTGGAACCGCACAAGAATCCCCTCATTTTTCTCTTTTTTTATCAAGACAAAACTGGAAATCATGGCTGCTTCTCTGCGTAGTTTCTCCCTTTAGCGCTGTCATTCGTGCTTTGCGCGAAAAAAAGAGGAGGGTATTCGGCTGCTTTGAACCGTGAACGCTGCTATGTGGGTTCGACTTTGACCTTGACTGTGGGTTCTTTTTTGAACACGTAGCTGGTGAGTATCCAGAATACCACGTAGATTATGAAGCCGTAGATTACGCCGTTGAAGACACCAACTGCAAAGGATGTAACTGATATGCCGCTCAAAGTTTCGGTTGTCTCTGCGCCTACAATAGCATCATAGATTTGCCTGCCAGGCGGAAGAGCCTGATAGCCTAGAGTTATCGCTAGAAACAGCAAGAACGCCGCTAGGAAAACAATTGCACCCTTCAATTTATTCCCTCAAAGTAGCAATGATTGCTATAAGTTTATAAAATTTGCCAAACCACCAAAAATAACCCCCTCGCAAGCAACTCAAAAATCGCGTCAGCCCTTTCATATTTGGAGCCTAATAGAGGTTCTATGCAGAAACCAGTAGGGGGTCTATCCCGCACTGCAAAAACATAGGGGATAGGGTCACTATTGGCTGTTTTCCACGCCAAAAACATGTTGTTTCCTTTAAATAAGGGAGCTATAGACTGCACAGAGCACTAGCACTTCCCGCTCAATGCCAACGGTTTCAGTTGCCTTGCTCAACGCTGCTCTGGAAAAAGCTTGACAGCTGCTTCTGCTTAGTTTCTTCTTTGCTGAAACGGGAAATTTTCACGCCGACTCTGCGAATTTCCAGTTCAGACTCGCCGAGGAACTTCTCGAAAAGCTCCCGCACAGCTTTCTCCAGAACTTCCACGTTTTTTTCGGGTCTTTCCAGTGTTTGCGACCGACTGTGAACGCTCAAGTCAGCCATGATGGCGATTATGCCCACTTGCTTGAAGCTGAGGTTTCGCTGTGCAAGCTCCTTACCGATATCTTCCGTTAGCTGACTAGTCTTTTCCAGAATAACCGCCAAGTCACGCGTGTTCTCTTTTAAAGTGGCGATTCTGCTTATGGATTCTGTTTCGCCTGCTTCCTGCACAGGCTCCTCGTCAACGCCGTTAGCCGCGTTATGGAAGTAAACGCCTAAGGTTTTCCCGAAAACCTCCACCAACCTCTGCACGTCAAACCGCGCCAAATCACCAATAGTCTTAACGCCCAAAGTTTCCATTTTGGCGGTTGTTTTCCGCCCAACACCAACTAAGCGGTCAACAGGCAACAGTGCAAGAAAAACCGCAACTTCCTCAGGCTTCACCACCGTAATCCCATCAGGCTTCTGGCTGTCACAGGCAATTTTAGCAACAAGCTTGTTCGGTCCCACACCCACAGAAAACACAAGCCCCTGCTGCTCCTTCACCTCAACCTTCATCCTCCGAGCCAAAGCTTCTGCCGCTTCAAAACTGCCCTGAACCCTCTGCGTAACATCCAAATACGCCTCATCTATGCTAACCTGCTCAAACACGTCCGCATAACCCCTCAACGCCTGCATAATCCTGTCGGAAATTTGCTCGTAAAACTCGGCGTCCACAGGCAGAAAAACCGCTTCCACACCCTCCAAGCGTTTCTTCGCCAAAAACAACGGAACCCCGGACTTAACCCCGTATTTTCGAGCTATGTAGTTAGCGGTGCTTACGGCGCCACTGTCTTCTGTGCGACCAGAATACATGCCCACGACAACAGGCTTACCCTTCAAAGCAGGATTCCGCAGTTCTTCGCATTGCGCAAAGAAATAATCCAAATCCACCAGCAACACAACACGCGCCTGCACCATATTCAAACTCCTCTAACGCTTTTAGGCATTAACCATGACCCATCACACGTCGCCGTGTTCAACCGGCTCAAGTTTTCCCTACACACCCCAAACTTTAAGCCATTCTCCACAGCTAAACTGCGCACTTGGGTCAGCAGCTTAAGCCTGAACTCTTCAGGCAAAAGCACGTAGCCGCCCAGTTTTTCGCCTTGACCGAAATACAGCGGCTTAAGCTTCTCCGCAGCCTCAGGCATAGCCAACGCTAAACGTTGCCAATTGTCACGTTTAACCTTGTAAGTTGAACTCGTCACGTGCTTAACGCCCATGTTTGCCAACGTAGCAATCAGGCTTTTGGGGTTATCGTTTACGAACGGGATTATTGGGTCTACGCGCACGGACACTGGAATGCTTTTGCTGATGAGTGTTTCCACGGTTTTCAAGCGTTCCGTTGCTGACGGCGCATGCGGCTCAATTAACCGCGCTTCTTCGTCATCATCCGTGGTGATGGTTACCGCCACAGTGGCTGGAACCTTAACCAGCAAGTCTGCGTCACGCGTAACCAAACTGGATTTAGTGATTACCTGAACTCGGCAATTGTTCTGCGCAAGAACCGCAAGGCACTTCCGCGTCAAGCCCAGTTCAGCCTCCAAACGCGGATAAGGATCAGAAGAATTTGCCATCGACACTATTTCGCCCTTCAATTTCGCGGCTTCCCGCTGCAGGCGTTGCAGCACGTCTTTTTTTGCTCGGCACTCTGCAAAACGGGGAATGTAGCTTGAAGCGTAACAGTAAACGCACGCGTGGTCGCATCCCGTGTAAGGGTTGAAAGTCAGTTTTGGCGGGCATGTGCAGAGGCTGGATCGCCAAGGGTCAAAACGCGAGATTACGGGCACTGAGTTTTCACTGAGAACACATTGCGCTAGGACAAACAAAAACTATTCGCTGCCTTTCGTTCTCTGCCTCTAAGCGAAAGCAAGCGCACACCGTTGATTTTTTAGTGTTGCCAAACACATTTAATACCGCAAGCGCTTATTGCCTTTTAAGGCTTGAAAAGGCATGGTTCGCGAAGAGAAGCCGAGAACAGTCTACTGGCTTGAAGACAAACTTTACCTAAACATAACCAACAAGTGCTCAAACCACTGCATCTTCTGCATCCGAAACTTCAAGAAAGGCGTAGCAGACTTCAACCTCAAACTAACCGAAGAACCATCCGTTGCCACGATAATCGCTGAGCTTAAGCAAGCCCTTTACGCTAAGAAGTGGAAGGAAATCATTTTCTGCGGCTTCGGAGAACCAACCGCTAGGCTGGATTGCCTACTAGAAGTTGCACGGTGGATAAGACAGCACTGCAGCAAATCCATAATCATCCGCGTAAACACGAACGGACACGGCAACGTGCTCAACCAAGGCAGAAACGTGGCAAAAGAACTCAAAGCGGCTGGCGTGAACAAAGTCAGCGTCAGCTTAAACGCTGGCGACGAAGAAACGTACAACGAAATCTGCAAGCCCCAGTTTGCTGGTGCCTACGCTGCTGTTTTGGAGTTTATCCGCAGCGCAAAGGAAGAACTGGAAACCGAAGTTACAGCAGTAACAACACCTGAAATTGACCTGCAAAAAGTCCGTGAAACCGCGGAGAAACTGGGCGTGAAGTTTCGGCTGCGCGTGTGCATCCCGTGCTTTTGGTGAACACGCTCTTTTCGCGTGTGGCTTAAAAATTACCATGCGTTTCACAAGTTCTAGTCAAAAAACTTTTAAGCGTTAACAGCCCGTTTCCCAAATCAGGGAGAAAGCGCAGCAGTGAAAAAAATACCATTGTTTGAGCATGAAATTCCCTGCTACAAACGGCGCACAGTAAACTGGGCAGAACACAAGCAAACAAGGTAGCAACAACGGGAAACCACACGACGTTCCCACCATGGGAAGCCGCATTAACGCGGGAATTAAGCAAACGCGCTCTATCAGCCAACTCAGAATTATGCAGCAAAACAACTCATTTACGCGCAACGTTTCAGCTTTAAACTTCAAACATCCGTTCCAGCGCAGCTCTAGCCTTTTTCGCTGTAGCGTCTGGAACTTTAACCACGTGCTTTTCTTCCTTCAAAGAAGCGTAAAGCCTGTCCAACGTAGTTAACTTCATGTTAGGGCACACCGCATCTGCGTAAGCCGCAAAAAACTGCTTATCAGGATTCTCCTTACGCAACCGATGCAACAAGCCTATTTCAGTACCCACGATAAACGTTTTAGCGTTACATTCCCTTGCGTAACGGCACATCTTTGAGGTGCTGCCGATGAAATCAGCTATTTTACGCATTTCAGCGCTGCATTCTGGATGCACCATCACGGCAGCGGCAGGATGCTGAAGCTTAAGTACAGCCACCTCTTCAGGCTGGAAAAGCAGGTGTGTCGGACAGAAACCATGTTCAGGTATGGGAATCAGGGTTTTTCCAGTTTGCTCAGCAACGTACTCAGCTAAGTTGTGGTCTGGACCAAACAGCACCGTTTCCGCGTCAAGCGAGTTGATGACTTCTACGGCGTTGGCTGAGGTGCAGCAGATGTCGCAGTAGGCTTTGGCTGAAGCTAGCGTGTTCACGTAAAGCACCACAGGCGCAGTTGGATACAGGGTTTTCCACCGTTTAACTTCGTCAACCGTGAGCATCTGCGCCATGGGACAGCGTGCGCCAAGCGTGGGTAACAGCACTTTCTTCTCTTGGTTCAGCACTGCTGCGGATTCAGCCATGAAATCCACAGCTGCGAAAACAATGATTTCTGCTTGGGTTTCTTGCATGGCTTTGCTGCTGAGTTCGATGCTGTCGCCAACGTAGTCTGCTACGTCTTGGATTTCTGGTCTCTGATAGTTATGCGCAAGAATCACTGCTTTTTTCTCTTTCTTGAGCTGGTGGATTTTGTCAGTTAGGTTCATTTTTTCGCCTTTAGCGTAGGCAGTAAACAACCCTTTATAGAAATATATGTTTTTACCTGTTTGCCCCATTTTTTCCATATTCTTCTTGAAGTGCTGGAGAACTTTTCTGTGGTGACTACCGTTTCCACTTGCAGTCCAGCAACATTTATGTTTCTCAGCAGGCAAAGTTTCTATGTGGGTTTTGCGTGTCTTCTGAAAACAAGCCAGCGAAAAAACTGCCGCCAAGCCAAACTCCAGTAAAGCGGCTTCTACGCTGGGGCATAGATCACCCAGGCATAACGCGCTCAAACCCAAAATTGGACTTGAAAACTTACACTTTAACCATAAACGGCGAAGTAGCAAATCCCCTCACGCTCAACTGGACTGACATTTTGAAGCTTCCGAAAACCGTGTCCGTAAGCGACTTCCACTGCGTTGAAGGCTGGAGCGTGCTCAACTGCAAGTGGGAAGGCATCAAATTCAGCGAAATCACGCGTTTAGCAAAGCCCGCGGAAACCGCCAAGTTCGCCACCTTCGAGTGCGCAGACGGCTACACAACTTCGCTGTTGCTTGCTGAACTCGCAGGCGATGATGTGCTGCTGGCTTACGGGTTGGATGGGAAACCGCTGGAGGAAGGCATAGGCTTTCCGCTTCGGCTGGTTGTGCCCAACAAGTACGCGTATAAAAGCGCGTTATGGGTCACGCGCATACGCTTCACCAGCAAGAAAGAGCTGGGTTTCTGGGAAAAACGCGGCTACAGCGACACGGCTGACGTGTGGAAGAACGACCGCTTCTCACGATAAACCCTGCGCTGTCTGTCAACGGTTTTTTGCTGCGCTGTGCCCCAGTGCGTTAAGTCTTTATTGCTTTTCTTTGGGAGGCGACTTCGCTGGTTACATCTGGCAGTTGCTGTTTTATGCGTTCCTCCGCAGCTCTCTCTGCTTCCTCCAAGATTTTCTCTGCTTCTTCGTTTGCGGCTTCCGCGTTTACTGCCAGCCCGCTGGTTTGCGTGGTTGACGAAACAATGTCACCCAGCAAACCGCCGATGTTTTCCAGTTCACGGTTTGCCTCTGGAAAAATACCTGACATATCCGAGCTAATGCTGCTCAGAACGTTGGCTGCTGGCGCAAGCGCCACAACGATGTCACCAAGCTCTGAAACAGTAGTAAGCCGCATAGAAACGCTTTCCAAGGCAAGCTTCGCATGCATCAGCATTTTCTCAACCTTGCGTATTTCCGCAAGCTCGCTGGCGAGGATGTTCGCGCGCGCTGTGTCCCTCTGCGAAAGAGTCTTTATAACGCGCTTAAAAAGGGTGTCATCGCGTTTTTCAAAACGTTTACAAGCATTATCCAGTTTGTGAACTTGAAAGTCTATCTGCCTGCTAACGTCGGTAATTTGCTGTTTTAGGTTACCAGGCGGATTAGTTACGTTTTTAATCTTTTCAGTAAGAGACGGCTGTGTCTCCTTTTTCTTCCATCTGTGAACGAAGTTTCTCGGCAAAACATTTTACTCCTAAAAACCAATAACCTGCGCCGCTTCTTAAGGCGCCCACGGCAACGGCGGCAACGTTGCGCTGAACGACAAACAACTGCTTCGGTAAAGCTTAGTTTCCAATCTTTATTCACCTTGTCCTTTTTTTGGGGAACCGCTACATAAAAAACTGTTTGAAACAATAGCCTAAATATCGAACCTGCAAAAGCAGCGTTTTAGATGCTTACGCCTAAACGTTTCCCATAAACCACGCTGCCCAGCTTAAGCCATCCATGAAGAAACGCGAAAAACCACATAAATGCAAACACCCCTCAACCCCACGGATAAGCCGTCTATAACCGTTTTTATACTAGATTGTAGTTCACCAAAGCATAAGCCACAAACAAGGTGCAACCCATGCAGTTTACGGAAGTAAAACTCGGAAGAATCTTCATCCTACGATTGCAGGACGGCGAATGCCTCCACGAAGTGCTGGAAAAATTCGCCGCCCAACACAAAGTCTCAACAGCCCTCTGCTTCTTTCTAGGCGGCGCCAAAGAAAACAGCCGCATAGTCGTAGGACCCAAAGACGGCAACGCGCTTCCGCCAGAACCCATGACCACGCTCCTCAACGGGGTGCATGAAGCCTGCGGCGTAGGCACAATTTTCGCGGATGAAGAGGGAAAACCGAAACTGCACATGCACGCCAGCTTCGGAAGAAAAACGGGCACGGTTACCGGCTGCGTGCGCATGGGCGTTGACGTGTGGCAAATAGGCGAAGTAGTTATGCTGGAGTTGACGGGTGCGAAAGCGTGCAGAGCCAAGAACAAGGAAACAGGCTTCGAATTCTTGGAAATAGGCTAACCATTGAAGCGGACTAAGAACAGTCTGTATCCTTTGTTGTTAGAGAACTCGCCGAAGAAGGGTCGATCTGTGGGATCGTCAAATCGTCCTGTGTCGTAGATCATTGTCATAACTTGCGTGTAATCTAACGTGGTGTTAAAGAATTGCATGTGAGGTCCATAATCGAAAAGAATGATGTACTTGACGTTGCGTTGTTGGCAGAGGTCAACAAATTCTGTAATGTTGAAGTTAGGTGTGAAAGCGTCAACAGCTAAGGCTGGGTGCTGCCAAATCTGGTCTTGTGACATGTTTGCAGGTAAGTAAAACTTGAACATGTCTTGGTTTAAAATGTTGGAGGCGCAAACAATCACCGCTGACTGATTCAGGCTCATGTGACCAGCTAAGTAGTTGGCGGTTTCTTCTATGGGAACGTGAATTTGGTCTCTCGCAGTCATCTCATACGCCTCATAACCACTGTACAAGATTGCCGACGCCGCAAGCGCGATACAAAGCGCCGCTGCAATCTGCCTAACGCGACGGTTGCCGAGGTTCACTTGTTCCTTCTTCCAAACTGCGCCTATTTTGCCGTAAACGAAGAAGATGAAGCTTGCCGCTGAAATCGCCAAAACTGGGAAAAGCGGAGTTACGTAGCGCCATTGCTTGTTGGGAATCAACGTGAAAAACACGTAAACCGTGATGAACCAGATGAGGAAGAACTTGTCCTCTGTTTTTCGCCTATAAGCCCACAAAGCTAAGCCGCATAAGCCTAAAACGTAAAGCGGCAGCGAGATAGGATGCACTGGAATGTCAGGGAAAGGCCATGTCATCTCAATCAAATAGAATATTGGCGCAGGGAACCGCGTGCTGTACACTGCCCTGTCTTGGCCGCCCTCTTGAACTACGTAAAGTAGTTCTCCGAACCTGTCTAAGCCGTTGATGTGGTAGAGGACTAAAACCCATGGTACAACAACCAAAACCGCTATGAGGGGTAACACGAGAAACTTGGAGAAGTGCAACCGCAGCTTTTTCCTGCCTAAAACCAAGAGTGCCACTATCATGACTAAGCCAGCCACTAAAATCTGGTACTTCGCAAGGAAACCTACACCCAACGCTAAACCGCACCAAAGCAGTGTCTTGTTGTGGCTGAAACGCATCCAAGACGCGAAGAGGAGCAGGGCAAGCGAGAAAAAGAAAATCAGCGCGGTCTCAAGCATGGCCACTCTGGAAACCCAAAAGAACCCTGGCATCACGCCGAGCAGAACGCTGGCAACCAACGCGACTTTCGGCCCGTACACTCGATTAGCAAACTCGAACACAATCCACAAAGAAAGAAGCGAAAACATCACGGCTGCTAGTCTTCCCGAAGCGGCACTTGCCCCGAACACGTGGAAGAACCCTGCTGTCACAAGGTCGTACAGCGGCGGGTAGTACCCGTATGTTGACACGTAGTCTTGCGGTTGCCCGCGCGCCAACAGCAGTCCGCCGTACATGTGGGGGATTTCGTCCCATTGAACAGACATGTACCCCAAGTTAAGCAGTAACAGGCAAACGTATGCTACCGTGAACACAAGCAGCAGCAAGCGCCATTTGGTGAATGCGCTCTTAAGCCGCAGGCGCAGATTCAAGTTGCATGCGCTCCCAAACGGCAGCAACGCCTGACTTGCATTGGTTGACGCCGTGACATTTCAGTCATCTTCCCTAGAGAAGAAAAGTAGCTGCGAACTTGTAAAAAAGCGTTTATTTTTTTCCGCCGAGGCACGGCAAGCGCGTTTCGCTAGGGGCTTCTGCTGGAAAGTCAAAAACCATTTATTGACTAAGCGGCATTGGGTTTGAAAGGGAACGGATGAACGCTTTGAAAGCGGCACTGCCTGAAAAAGACATTTCAATCGTGCTACCCGCGTACAACGAAGCCTCGCGCATTGAAAACTGCGTGCGAACGGTTGAGCGGGCAGTTAGTGCGCTTTCAAGCTCGTATGAGATTATCGTTGCTGAAGACGGCAGCACAGACGCCACAAGCGACATCGCGGCTAAGCTTTCACGAAATAACCCCAATCTGAGTTTTCTGCATTCACCTGTTCGTTTAGGCAAGGGCAAAGCCATCAAAAACGCATTACGCTCGGCCAGAGGTGACATCATAGTTTTCATGGATGCTGATTTGCCTGCAAACCTCAAGTACCTGCAATGCATCGTGCAGATAGCTAAAGAACAACGCGGATTAGCAATTGGTTCGCGGCACGTGAAAAGCTCCAGAGTGCAAAGACCATTCACCAGAACGTTATCCAGCTTACTCTACAATCTGCTTGCACGAGTCCTGTTTTTTGACGGCGTGCGTGACCACCAGTGCGGTTTCAAAGCTATGAGCCGCGAAGTGGCAAGTGTTGTGCAGGATAAAGTCAAGTCAGACGGGTTCTTTCTTGACACCGAGATGATTCTGCGGTGCAAGCGGCTGGGGTTGCCGGTGGTGGAAGTCGGAGTGGAATGGTCTGAAACCAAAAAAGGAAGCGAGTCAAAGGTCCATCTTTTCCGTGACGCTGCAAAAATTTTCAGGGAACTGTTGAGATTCAGGCTGAACATAAACGGTTATTCACAAAACTGAACTGGGCAACTATGCGAATTTGAGTTTTAATGGTAGCCCGGGAGACACCACGCTCTAGCGTTTGATTTATACTTTTTATTGTTTTGTTGCTGCATTTTGTTCCTCTCGGATTTCTTTTAGTAGCTCTTGCTTTAGGGCTACGCTTAGCTGGTGTAGTTGGCGTTCTTCTAGTTGGTCGCGGCTGATAACTGTTGCGTTGGGTCGGGTTAACGCTTCTTTTGTGAGGATTTCGTCTGGGTTTAGACCCCATGCCCTGATGATTTCTTTAAGTGCGTCGATTTTGCTGACTCGCGTTTTAGGTCTGATGCTTAAGGCTGAAGCTGAGTAGATACCTCTTAGGTATTCTAAGCCTTTCATCTGAATATCATGGTAGGTGTTTATAGTGTGACCCATCATGTACTCGATGTAGTCTGTGGGCATTCCGAGCGCTGCGAGTTGAGTGCGGAAGAATTTGCGGATGCTGTGAACTCGGAGGTCGTAGCGTCTACCTAAGGATTTTTGTGGAATTAATCCTGCTCTTTGATAGAGTTCGTGAACGAGGCTGTGTACGGCGGCGGTTGATAGTGGAACAGGCCTGCGTAGTTGCATGTTTCTTAGGAGTGGCGTTTCATCATGGATGTTTTCAGGTGGAATTTTATCTGTGCCTTGGCGCCTAGTTTGCAAGTAGAGCCTAAGGTAGTCGGTTGCTTCTTGGCCTATGAAAGTGTCGTAGTCATGGTACTTGCCCTTGGTGATTTCGGCTTCGACGTGTACGTGGATAGGCACTATGCCTTTTTCTAGGTCGCGTTTGACGTGGCGGTATCGGAGTTTTACGAGTGTGCCTGTGCGGAATCCGCCTAGGGCGAGCATGCTGATTATGGTTTTGACGCGTATGTCTGCCATGTCGATTATGGTTGCGAGTTCTTCTGGGGTTGGTGCGCGGTCTTTGTAGATGCTGCGTTTGCTTAGGCTGTAGGCGAGTTCGAGTTTTAGGTTGCTTGCGCGGAATAGGGCTTTGACGCCTTTTACGTGGTTGCTGACGCTGCCTGGTGCTAGGTCTTCGGCTTGGAGTTCGCCTACGAAGTCGTCGAGTAGCCTGTTGTATTTGGCTATGGCTTTTGGGTTGGCGTCTCCGTCTGGGTCGGTGCAGTTTCTTATTAGTTGGTCGGGTTGGGTGTTGAGCCATTTGCAGAAGCGGTGGACGCCGTAGAGATACTGGTAGAGTGTTCCTGGGCTTGCGGTTCTGTGGCGTAGCAGGTGTTTGGCGAGTTGGATTGTTGACTCGTTGGCAAAGGCTAAGGGTACTAGTGCGGGCATTTTCCAGCTTAGGCTGTTGATTATGTATTGTTGGAGTTTTTCTTCGGCTGCTGATTGGGGTTCTGGAAGTTGGAGTGCTATTGGGTTTTTGAGTTTTTTTCCGAGGGGGCTGTGGGTTATGGTCACTGCCTGCATTGCGTTTGCCTTCTAGCTGATGGTTTTCGGTTGAGTTTTTCGCTTCGTTGGGTGAAGCGCATACTCGCTTTCTTGTTTAGGCTGTGCTGAATTTAAATGCCATTTTGGATTTTTTTGTAGTGGCAACTCGCGCATTTCGATGATGCAGCTTTTGAGGATGATGACGCCGCTGCCTTGGCCTCTTGCGATTTGAGCGTTGGGGATAGTTCTGTCGTGTTCAATGAGCATTATTTCGTCTGTTTGTTTTGAGAGCCAGCCGATGGTTTCCCGTTCAACGGCTTCCGCCATGGGCTGCTGAATGTTTTTGAAAAGCACATGGTCCTTATAGCGGACGTAAACTGGTAAACCCTCAACTGGAAACGCCATATAGATGCCACTGGCTACTTGAAGAATTGTTCGTCTCGGATGTTTTCACTTATGCGAATGTAGCGTTTGGACTTGCAGAAGTCTAATATGCGGGTTAAGAGTTCGTCTTTGCCGTTTTCAAATTCTTTTTTGAAACCGAGTTTTCCAGTGCATACTCTGATTTCTATTGTGCCGTCAACGCCCAAGAGCTGGTAGAAGCCCTGTTTCTCGCCAGCATACTCCTCCAGCACTTCCCAATCATCAACAAGACTAACCAATACGATTTCACCTAAAACTATGTCGCAGCCAGACAATAAAGGAATTCTGGCACCACCAAAGAACAGTATTCTTTGTCAGGGCTTTGAAAGAATAGTGTTCTTTGCAGGGCTCAACAAAGAACAGTGTCCAAAAATGGACATATGAACGGTTGTTTATTTAAACAAAATACTTCCAAACGATTTGCCATAAGTCCAAAACTTAAAACCTTTTATGTTAATTGCTACAATTAGACATACTAGGATACGATGCAAAATGGAACAGGCAGAATTCTGCGCTAGGTTGAGAACTGAAGTTGGAAGACACAAAGACGGATTCAGAACGGATAGCGCGGCTTTCTTAGTTTGGTATTTAGTGAATTTTTTTAGACTTGACGAACAGAGCGCAAAAGATGCTGTTTGTGACGATACAGGTGACAAAGGCATTGACGCAATTTGGATTGATGAAACAGAAAACAATGAAGAAATCTACCTGTTTCAATCAAAGTTCTCACCAGATGACGATGCGGAACAAGGCGACAATGACCTCAGAAACTTCGTCGGAGCAAAGACGTGGTTCGAATCTGAGGAAAGTGTAAACGAGTTGCTGATTGGAACTGCGAACGCTCAGCTTAAATCTCTGGTAACAGGCTTGAAGATACCAGAAAAGATTTCGAAAGGCTGGGAAGTTAACCTAGTATTTGTAACAAACAAGAAACTGAACAATGACGGAACCGAGTTTTTGAAGGCTAATATAGACAAATTGGAAGCAGACGATATTTCGAGTCTTTTTGCCAAATACACATATATTGCCGAGGAAGAGGCTGTGCCCTCAGAGACCGTATTGGATGTCACAATTCCTCAGATTATTGGATACACACTGGTGCCAAACGTTGCAGTGAAAGTCCTCGCAATACGAGCAAAAGAACTGCTTAAGCTAAACGGGATCAAAGATACAACCTTGTTCTCAAAGAATGTCCGTTATAATCTGGGGTTAACCAGAGTAAACAAACACATCAGAGCTACAATTAAGAAGAGAATCGAACACGCTAAGTTTTTTTTGTATCATAACGGAATAACAGTCGTCTGCGAGAAACTGGAGGAATTGAATGGGGCAGTAAAAATCACTAAATACTCGGTGATAAACGGATGTCAATCGATGATTACTTTTTATCAGAACTCATCGTTCATCAGTGATGATATATACGTCCTTTTGAAAATAATTGAAATTCCATCGAACTCCCCAGTCAGTGTTGATGATATTACATATTGGCAAAACAACCAAAATGCAATTAGTGTTCGGGACCTTAAAGCAAATGATGTAATACAAAGAGCCATTCAAAGGGATTTTGAGAAAGTGTTCCTGCACAAAGTTTTATACAGACGTCAGAGAGGCGACTCGAAAGCAGGTTATGAAGAAGTTGTGGAACGTGATGAGGCAGCGCAGCTTATTACTGCGTTCTACCTAGGGCTACCACAGATTACGCATCTAAGAAACAGCTTGTTTGGTGAGAAGTACTTTGAGGTTTTTTCCAGAAACATTAATGCGCCTAAAATATATCTAGCAAAGAAAATATACGAAATTATTTCTCAAAATGCAGATCGCCTGCAATTCAAACCTATTTGTAACTATGGTTTAGCCAGATTCCTAATCTTGGCGGCAGTTGGCGAAATATTGAAGGAGGACGCGGAAGGCCAAGAAGTACTAACCAATCCAAAGGACTATGTCTCAGGTGCACAACTCGAAGCTTTAAAAAAAGCTGTTGAAAAAGTGGTTCAGTTTTTGATGTTAGACATCGACGCCTTTATTGAAGACTGGTTGAGAACTAATAACAATTTCTTTGACTATAAGAATTTCTTCAAAAATAGCGAAAGCGTTAGGAACTTGCTTCAATACATCAAAACAAGTCATAAGAAAACCTTAGTCCGTCACCCTGAAGACTCTTTCAGCAAAATCTATGATTTGGCAAGTACGGGAGCATAATATTGAAACAAAGATGATGCCCAAGCGGACCAATAATAATGATAGTTACCCGATATCTTCGAATACTTACCTAACACAGCATAGTTGAGGATTAAAACAATATATAATCAAATTCGGATTTCACGACAGAGTCGATACACATCTAGGTTTCAACAGAGGGAGAATGTCGATAAGCAGAAGTTGAGTTGTAATTTCGCTCAGCCCCAAAGCAACTGTCTCAATACCGATTGCTTCGAGGAGAAATGCTAAATAGGCTATGTTTGTTATGTCGTACACTGATGCATTGAACCCTGCCTTTGTTTTCCGAAAACCAATGCTTTTAACATATCCTTTTCTCCCGAGAAGCCTCACTCGTAAATTTAGATTAGCATATCTTGTATGCGCAAAGTCTCTTCTTGTCCTAACTTTCTTGTGTATATCGTAGATCACTTGCGGTCCGTGATCGGCTAGAACTTGGAATATGGCGCGGTTTAGTTTTGCTTCTCTGCCTTTGAACACGCTGAGTTCTGTTCCTTTGGTTTTTTTCCGCACCATAATAATATGCTCCGCTGTGAGAGGTTGGGGAAAACACAGGCGCAGGAACTAGCTTATTACACTTTTTAAAGCTTCAAAAGGCGTTTTGGTGCGAGGTAAAATTTTTACACGGTAGAAAAGCCTTGGGCAAAATTTTTCTGGATACCCTATTTATGCAAAATTGGGGTTTTCATGGAGCAAGCGGAGGCTTGATGCTGTTTTTGGCTGTGTTTTTGCGGGGTGCTTTCGACGGTAGGAAATTTTTATCGGGCATATTTCTACGGTGGAAAGCCGCTTTTGGCGCTGGGTGGTTGGTTTGCGGGGGGCGAGTTTTGCTGGAATGCGTTTATGGGTTTGTGTTTTCGGTTAGTGTTATGTGTATGGTTTTTCCTTCTTTTTTAGCGGTTATTTTTACTTGGCGGTTTCGGAGGCTTCGTAGCAGTTCATGAAGGTCTTTGGGAAAGTTTAAGGTGTATTCTTCAGAAGGGTATTTTTGGTTCTTGTATTTTCTGTGTGTTACGCGGTATTGAAGTTTCACCAAATTAAGCTAACCGCCTTTACTCAGTTGCAGAACTAGGCATCCAAACAGGCTTGTCATCAACTATTTCTCGTTGAGGAGGCTCTGGGGTTGGCAAGCCTAATGCATGGAACACGCTTTGTTCGGTTTCTCCTGCGATTACGTTGTTGTCTTTGGTGAGGCCTTCGCTGTATTTTATGCGCATGCCTTTCGAGATTGCGAGGCTGGCGAGCCAAGTGTTGTGTTCTGCTGAGCCCGTGCGGACGAGCAGGTGAATGCCCCAAGTGTTTGGTTGCGCGCGGTAGAAGTCTACTTGGAAAAAGCCCTTTTCAAGGGGCGCTTGAGCTTTAATCACGCTGTTGCCTGAGCAGAGAAGCTTGGCTTTCTTATGTTTGAGAGTTTGGCTTATTTTTTGCCATTCCAAGTCGCTTTTTGCGATGGCGACGAAGCCTATGTCGTGTACTGTGGATTTCTGGCGTCTTATGCTGCCGGCTATTGCTATTCTTTCGCAGTGGGCTGCCACAGCGGTTTGGATTTGTTCTGCGAGTTTTTCGGCTTCTTTCAGGCTGAGCTCCACTAGAACAGGGACTTCGGCTTCGGGAAACAGGGTGGATTGCTTCTTCATCAGCTTTCACCATTTCTCAGATGTGGCGGGCGACTATAATGTTTGCTCCTACTTGAATTTACGCGCTTTTTCTGTTAAGCCTCCACAGAAGTTCGGATATGCGTTACATAGGAGAGGACAAAATCTTGTTCAGATAGGGCTTTTTGCATTAGGTCTTGGATGGCAACGTTTAGGTTGCCGTTGTAGTACGGTCTAACGATTTTTTCGGCGAACTCGGCAAGAAGAGAGGCGGGTATGTTGTGGAATGTTAAGTCTACGAGTAGGTCTTCTTCTGTCGCTAACACTGCAACTTTCTTTTTCATAGGCTATCACTCGTGAGCCACGACTATGATGTAGACTGCTAAAAAGGTGAATGCCGCTGCGACATTCCTGATCCTTAGAGAGCAGAGTTAAAG
>CAZYUQ010000019.1:0-16104 GCA_964650565.1 uncultured Candidatus Bathyarchaeia archaeon
CTATACAACTGCACTGCCACGTATCCAGAATGTTGTTCGCTTGTGCTCTTTGAGAAATTGCTGTCAAAAATGTTTATTAGCAGTTTAACGAATTGTTCTCCAACACCCTTCTTTTCACAAAGGGAGGGATTTCTGAGCCGTTATGAGAACAAAAGCGCGCCAAGAGGTAGAAAACAATGTTCGAGGAACTTGGACTAATAGGTAACGTGCTAATTCTCCTTGCCGCGCTAGTCGCTCTGAGTAAAGCTAGCGACTTATCAATCACTCACTCTATTAATGTGGCAAGCGCAACAGGCTTAGGAAAAACAACAGTAGGCTTTATCCTTGTCGCCTTTTCCACGTCACTACCAGAACTTTTTGTCGCCCTATTCGCAGTATTAGAACCAGGAAACGTGGGTGTGTCGATCGGAAACGTCTTAGGCTCAAACATCGCAAACATCTGTCTCATCCTCGGCTTGTGTTTGCTTTTCATAGTTTTCAAGTTTCCAAAAAACGCGCAGTCTCTGTCCAAAATGGCGAAAGAAGAACTGGGAAGCCTCCATTTCGGTCTTTTCGTAGCTTCAGTTGTGCCCTTAGCTCTGCTTTACATAGGTTACGCAAGCCAGTTAATCGGAATCCTGCTCTTAGCGATTTTCGTGTTTTACATGTACCAGCTTTCTAAGGCGAGAACCCCTGTGGAAGAGTCGCCTTCAGGAGCAGAAAAGACTAAACTTCGCAAGTACATCGCTCTCTCTATCCTCGGCGCTGTCGGAGTTGTTGCCTGCGCCTTCTTCATTGTTGACTCCGCATCATATCTAGCCGCAAGCGTAGGCATCCCAAAAGTCGTTATAGGTGCCACAATAGTCGCTTTCGGAACAAGCGTACCCGAATTGGCAACAAGTCTCGGCGCCATCAAGAAAGGGCATTTAGACATAGCGTTAGGCAACATAGTCGGTAGCTGCTTCATAAACATCACCTGCATTCTCGGCGTAACCCTAATAGCCTCAACCTTAAGCATTAACGTAAGCGCCTTTTCACACATTGCTATCTTCTCGTTAATAGCAAATCTGCTCTTGTGGTATTTCCTGTCAAGCGAGCGAGTAGGCTGGCGCGAAGGCGCAATTCTGCTTTTCCTATACATCGTGTTCCTCGTAAGCAGCTTCGGCGGCATACAATTTGCTCAAACTCCCTCATAGCTGCCTACGTTCGAAACAGGCTGACCAAAAACTTTGCAGCTCAAACAAGCTACTGCTGCCTTTTGCGCTTTTAGCAACCAATAAATAAGTCAGGTGCTATTTCTCTCTTATTTCGGGAAGTGAAGGGTAGTGCCTCAACGGGTCACTTGTCACGAATGCGGACACTTATTATACGAAGGCGCGGAGCTTAAGCCTCCAGATGAAATTATTCAACAGCATGATGGAAAATGCCCAAACTGCGGCAAAAAGCTGTCTCTGTTGCCCATTGATGTCGAAGTAAAACCCCTAAAATAAACGAGCCACTGCTAGTCTGGAAATCTTGAAAAGCTGCACAGTATCTTTTTTAGCAGTAATTGAAAGAAACTCCCTCCGCAGAAGACTTCCGCTCCTGAGTTCTTGGCTAATAATACACGCTGAAAAACCCAAGTACCCCTTCGCCCTGTAGACAATACTTGAATTCTCGGAAAGCCATAAATAAACGACCATTGTGATATAAACAATTATTAACCACCAAAAATAGATAAAAGACCTCGTTAAGTTGCATAAAGGGATGGTTTGAATTGGGAATTAGAGATACACTGTCAAAGAAAAGCCTCACCAGCGCCCTCAAAGGCTTCGGACGACTGCGCCTTGAGATGAACCACGCGACAATACTGTTCCTTTCAGCTTTACTGCTGATACTCTTCGTCGCCTTCACCATCCGCATTTTGCCTATACGCTGGGAAATACCTTCAGGCACTGTGCACCTAAACGAGTTTGACCCATACTACCAATACAGTATAACAAACCGAATGGTAACAGATGGCTTGCTCTCGCCTTATTGGCCTACCCCTTGGATAAATACGCAGCAATGGTATCCTGATGGCTTAAACATGGCTAGCTCGCTACCTGCTTTGCCAATGGTCACGGCTATCCTCTACGACATTATCTCTTTTCTAGGTGTGAACATAGAGTTAATGACGTTCGCCGCATTCATGCCCGCGCTAATGGGCACCCTCTGCTGCCTTGTAATTTTCTTCATCGGCAAAGACTTCGGCGGAAGACCAACTGGTTTGCTCGCGGCACTCTTTTTAGCTCTGTCGCCGTCTTTCCTTCAGAGAACGGCTCTCGGCTTTTTCGACACGGAAGTCTGCGGTGTTCTGGGGCTTTTGTTGTTCATGTTGCTGTTCCTAAGAGCAACTGACGCGAAGAGGTCTATAATGTCATCTCTGAAATATTCACTCGGCGCGGCAGCAGGATTAATCTTCTTCATAACTGGCTGGGGCGCCGCCTACTTCGGCATGGACCTAGCTGTACTCTTCGTTTTCACGCTACTTATACTGAAAAGGTATAGCCAACGACTGCTGTTCTCTTACAGCATAATCTTCGGCGTAGCGCTTGCCGTTTCAGTAAATGTTCCCTACTTCGGCATTGCCTATCTAACCGCAGGCGCAGTAATACCCGTTGCAGGCATGTTTCTCTTGCTCTGTCTCGCAGAAGTTCTGCGCCATAACATAACGGCAAGAACTAAACTTATGCTCACCGTAGCCTCGCTTGTCGCAATAGTTGGCGGCTTCGTTGTCCTGTGGCAGTTTGGCTACATGGAAGGTATCGCAGGAAAATTCATTTCGGTTATATGGCCGTTTGCCCGCGAAGGCGCTCCTATCATACAGTCCGTGGCTGAGCACCGAATTTCAGCATGGGGCAACATCTATTATGATCTAGGGGTAGGGATACTGTTTTTCCTGTCCGGTTTGTACTTTGCACTAAGAAATCCCACTAATAGGAATGTGTTCTTGCTGCTCTTCGGTGTAACATCGTTGTACTTCGCAGCCTCCATGGTGCGTCTGCTCGTCATATTTGCGCCAGCCTTCAGTCTTTTGGCAGCCATGGGACTTCTCGGTATACTGAAGCCATTCTACACTTTGCTGAGAGAAACCCCCAGTATCACCGTAAAGGCGAAACGTGGTCTAGCGCGCGTAAGCAAAGAATACAGCGGGTTAGCTATTTTACTGATATTCCTTCTTGTCGTTACAAACTTTGTGTTCTCGCCTCAAAGCGGCGGTGTGCCTAGAGTATATGGTAGCGCTTACGCGCCAGTAACAATTAGTTCAGCCAGCTTGCCGGTAGCCCCTGCTGAGCAGCTGACAGAGTGGCTAGATATGCTGAGTTACACGCAGACCAATCTTGACTCATCAACCGTTGTATGCGCATGGTGGGATTATGGATATTGGCTGAGCATACTTGGGAATGTCACAACCTTGGCTGATAACGCGACGGTAAATACGACGCAGATAGAAAACGTCGGTTTCACCTTCATGGCTAACGAAACGCAATCGCTAAAAATGCTGGAGAGGTACAACGCTAAATACATTCTCGTCTTCACGGTTCTACAAATAACCACTGATGACTCGGGAGCTTACATTGCTGTCCCTGCAGGTTTAGGTGACGAAGGAAAATGGTATTGGATGGCGAGAATCTCAGGGCAAGCGCGTGACAGATTCATCAGCGAAGGCTTGCTTGATGAAAACTCTGCGTGGACAGACGAAACAAAGTTCCAAAACCAGACTACCGGCGAATGGTACGAGGAGGCGAAAAGCACGACAACAATATACAAGCTGATGAGCTGGGCAAAGCAGCGTTGGTGCGATGTGTCAGGCTTTGGCACCGTAACACCCGATGAGACCGGAATTCAACCTACGTACTTCACGGAAGCTTATTTCGCTGGCGAAGACCTGAGTCTAGCTGATCTATATACAACATACGGCGGCTTAATACCGATGGTGTGCCTGTACGAAATCAACTGGGACGCATACTACAACGCTACAAGTCCTGCAACTTAGCAGTAGGGGAGCAGCAGCTTGTTTCCAAAAGTTCCCGACCAACACAAGAAAGGTAAACCTCTAGTTCCAAGCGGTTTAGGCGTACTCTACGTCTTATTCACCACAGTATACCTTTTCTTAGTGTACTTCTCAGGCATAATCACAAACTCAAGCGGCGTTTCTGCACCGTTAACTTTAGCCGTGTGCATCTTATTCGGCGGCTTCATGGGCTTGCTGGACGACTGGATGGACCTGAAATGGCGTTACAAAGCGTTCATGCCCCTAATCGCCGCGCTACCTCTGGTATACTTAGCAATTAAAGACGGGTTGCGAACAGCAATAGCACTGCCGCTAATAGGCATGATTGAATTCTCAAGCTACTACTACTTCATCATAATCCCGCTCATCGTCATGATAGTCACCAACACCGTGAACCAGCTTGGCGGCTTGAACGGTTTAGAAACAGTCTGCCCCGCAATAGTTATGATGGGGTTAATGGCTCTGTCGCCGTCATACCTGATCTTAATGCTCGGCCCATTGATCTTCTGGTTGATTCTCGCAGGGTTCAACCTTCAAGGCAAAATCTTCGTCGGCAACTCAGGCTCATTCGCCATCGGCATGAACATAGCCTCATTCGCAATAATTGCAGACCTGAAGTTGCCGTTGCTGATTTCAATTTTGCCCTACGTCGTCAACTCTTCCCTGCTACTGCTGACCATTTTCTTCGCTAAAAAGCGGGCAAGCGTTTCATTTGACGGTGAAAAACTCGAGTCCGACCACAGGAGAAGCTTAGTTACGCTTATAACTTACCATAGACCGCAAAGTGAACGTCAAGTGGTTGTGATAATTTCAATTGTTGTTGCTCTGTTCACTTTGACTGCGGTGGCTACCGCGTTGCTCTGAACACTTTTCGCGTTCAGCTTTTTAGTGTGCAGGAGACAAACGCTTTCAGGTTTGCTGTTGCCGTTCAGTAAGTTTTAATAGGACTTTGGATGTGCATTATTGCTTGTTGGGCGGGTAGGTGGGCCTCCACCCGTTCCGCCTGAATAAACCCCGGTGTAGGAGGAAAAAAAGTGAAACTGACCATAAACTCAAAAGACTTAGCGTTAACGATTATTTTTGCTTCGTTATACGCTGCGTTGGTCTACATTAACATCCCCCTGTCTTATAGCGCGTTCCAATTCAGAATTGCAGGTGCTCTCAGACCTGCCATAGGGAAAAAGTGGATTCTGGCCATTGGATACGCCATCGGCGTGTTGGCTGCAAACGTCTTTAGTCCATTCGGCGCTTTCGACCTCGTATTCATGCCCGTCGTCAGCCTCATCGCAGGAATAGCTGGCTACATTGTTGCAAAGAAGTTTGATGGCAACTATTTTGTCACAGGTGCTGTAATAGCACTCATAGTGCCTCTCTGCCTCAGCTGGATGCTTAGCCAAACTCAAGGAGTGCCGATGATTGCTACGTTCCCGTATCTGTTGGTCGCTGAGCAGGTGGTGTGTTTGATTGGAGCCTTGGTTTTCAAGGCAATCGACATGAGGTTCAAATGGTGGACGTAAGGATGACTGAAAAAACTAAGTGTATCGTAGTCCTTAGTGGCGGACCCGACTCAACCATAGTTGCCTACTGGGCAAAAAAACAGGGATACAACGTTCACTGTCTGACTTTCAAATACGGGCAAATAGCGGAAAAAGAAGTACAACATGCTACCATGATAGCTGAGAGCCTTGGCGTTCCAATTAAAGTAATAAACATGAGTTGCTTGAGAGAAATTTTCATTGGAGTTACCTCCCTTTGCGATAGGAATATAGAGATGACTCCAGCTTTTACTCAACCCATAGTGGTTCCTTTCAGAAACGCCATTTTTCTTTCAGTAGCGGTATCCTACGCTGCATCAATTGGAGCAAAAAAGATTTTCTACGGGGCGCACGGTTCCGATGCAAGTTTCTACCCAGACTGCAGAAAAGAGTTCTATAAATCTCTTGAGCGAACGGCTTGTTTGGGTACAGAGATGAAAATACAAATCGAAGCACCATTTAGCAGTATTCCGAAGTCAGAGCTAATAAAAATAGGCAAGACGCTTGTTGTTCCCTTTCAGCTTACGTGGTCTTGTTATTTAGACAAGGAAAAACACTGCGGAAAATGCGAGTCATGCGTGAATCGAAAAAACGCCTTCAAGGAAGCTGGAATCGTTGACCCAACAGAATACGCTGAGTGACCTGAGATTGAAAGTAGCTATGCTAGAAACCTTTCGAGTTTAGTTAAGCCGATGATTTCGTCGAAGCTTAAGCCTAAAGCATCCAAAACCTGATCGAAAGTAGAATGCAAGTACGCAACGTACTTGTCAACATCCACCTCATTTTTTGTGGCTAACTCCACTGGCTTCACGTGCGGCGGTCGAATGGTTTTAACGAAGCTAATCAAGTCGCCTGCTCTAATTTCAACCCCGCTTTCCTGCAAAATTTTTGCTGCCTTGACATGTTGCGGCGTCGTTTTCGTGTAGTGCGCCAGTTCTTCGCCTAGAACTATGTGGAAGGCGAGGTCGCTGAGGTTTTCCCATTCTCTCCGTTTTAGCCGCGTGTAGCGTTCGCGGACGATGTTAGCTATGTCTTTTTTGGCTTTTTCGAATTCTGCAGGGTTCTTAACCTGCGCTAGGCGTTCTTTCATTTGGTTGAAGGCGTTCTTGATGAAAATCGGGATATGTCTTTTTTTGCCTGTTAACCCTTTAACGTCAACTGAACCGTCTTCCAGCACGCCGAGGTAGTTCTTTTTGCGGGAGCTGAAAACCGCGTACCTGTAGACTTTTTCCATGTCTATGCCCATTTTCAACTCGTGCTCGGTCCAGCGGGTTACTTCTGCAATCTGCTCTTTGGAGGGGTTTTTGAGGAACAGGCTGTCTGTGTCGCCGTAAAGCACTTGGATGCCTAAGCTCTCGGCTCTGTTAAGTATTTGAGTTATAGAATGCCGCCCAATAGCTGCTGTGGCTTCCGCTACGGGTGGGCAGTACAGGTCAAAGCTGGCGGCGCCGAACACGCCGTAGCTGGCGTTCAAAATAACTTTTAACGCGCCTTGAGTGATGCGGTACCAGCTTCTCAGTTCCTCAGACAAGGTTTTGTCTTTGGCTTTCACCTTGTACCAGCGCACGCGCAAGTCCCGCAGTGAGCCGATGAGCAGGCTTTCCATAGCGCGTTTCTTGGTGCACACCCAGTGCGGCGTGTCTGGTATCAGGTGGCTTCGGCATTCAGGGTGCGGGCACAGCACGGATTGGTAGCCGAGGTTCCACACTTTGATTATTGACGGGTATAGGCTTGGGAAATCCATCACTGCCACGTTGAAGTGGACGCCAGGCACGGGTTCCACGACTATGGCGCCTTTGTATTTTTTCCCTTTTATGATGGCTGTGGTTACGGTTGTGCCTTTTTTCTCAAGTATATCCTCCGCGTTTGGAATCAGCATGTTTCTTTTTCTGTGCTCACGGTGCATGAAGTTCCGTATCCACCGTGACACGCCTTGGCGGCTTACGTCTTCCATCGGCATGCTGCTAATCCGCGCAAGCACAAGAATCAACTTCATGGGCAGTTCGTCTTCGAGGCTTGTTAGCTTGAACGTGATTTCCGAGTCTCTGAGGCAGTACCGCGCCAGCTCAGTGTAGCTTAGTTCGCTGAAGGTTTTTTCCAGCTTGATTTTCTCTACGCCTGTCAAAGCGTTGCCTACGTCTGCCAGCGTCACATCGCGGTAGCGGTTGCTGAAAGCGTAAATCTGGATAGACCTGTTGAAGAAAAACCTGTACAAGTCAATGTGCACGCCGTACTTAAGGAGACACACACGCTTTCCCACATCAATCGGGATGTCTTTCTTGCTTATGCCCAGATTCTGCGCGCGGTGCGTTAGATAGCGCAAATCAAAGTCATCGCCATTGAACGTTAGAATGAACGGGTAATCCCAAAGCACTTCAAAAACAGCTCTGAGCAGGTCTTCCTCTTTCTCAAAATATTCCACGCTCACGTCTGCAGGCAAGTGCTCGTTGCCTTCGCGGACGCCTTCCCGCTTCAGAAGCAACACACGTTTTTGGTCGTCTGAGCTGTACACGGAGACGCAGGTTACGGGGTAAGCGGCTTCACGCGGGTCAGGCACTCTTGTGGACACGGACGAGGTGACTTCTATGTCTATGGCGGCTCTGCGGAACTTCGGCGCAGGGTACTCCAGCAGTCTCGCCCAAGATTCAACATACTCCAGTTCCTCGGGTGTCTCGTCTTTGAAACTGCTTTCTAGCTGGGTGAGGGTTTTCTCGGTTTCTTCCAAAGTCACTGGAACGAGGTTACCGTTTTTGACCTCGTAAATCATTCCCGGCAAAAGCTGCCTGTCGTAGATGTAGCATTGGTAGTATTTGATTCGGGCTTCCCACACCTTTGCCTCTTCACCATTTGCCATGCCAACCGAGTTTTTCTGGAATTCCTCTGGGATTATGTCCCTTAAGGTGCCTTCGGGTTTGCCTCCGATGGCTAACGGGTCGTTCGCAATTACTTTCGTGACGGTTACGGTTTTGTCGAGAAGCGCGTTAAACTTTTCCTCAGATTCGAACTTGACAAAGCCCTGATGGTGAATTACACGGTCCATTTTTTCCAGTTCACGCTGAGACAGATTGGTTAAGCAGTAGGGCTTGTGCCCCGTGTTGTCATACCAAAAGTAGATTTCGCCCGATTGGGGCTCGTACAGTTTTATAACAGCTTTCCTTGAGCGCCCGTCGTAACTTGCGGAGACAAAGTAAGACGGCGGCAGGTTTTCAGGTGCAACTGGCGGAAAACCTCGGCGTTTCTTCGCTTTTTTCTGCTTTATCTCCTCTGCAACTACTGCTGGCGGTGCTGCCGCTTTTGCCTCTTCCTTAGCAGGCTTTTTCGGCACCTGTGAATAATAGTCTAAGCTTCTCTGCGCCATTCCACTCTTAACCTTTAGCTATACCCTATAAACGCCAGTTAAACTAAAGTCTTACCTGACTTATCAGTCACGCGGTGTCAAAGCGGCTTTAACTCTTAATTAGCACTACTGCGTTGCTTATGCTGTGTGAAACACGTTGCTGAAAGACGCTTGGACAGTTGCCATCGAAACCCTAAGCTGGATAGAAATGCAAAAGCTAAGCGAACACCTAGCCTTGGAGAGAACAGTCAAGCAACTGGGCATCAGCAACCCTGACGCTGTCCGATACGGCTACGGGCTTGTCTGCGAAACCATCAGACGCAAAAACCTTATCGACGCTTTCATCAACAGCGTCGTGAAACCCCAAACCATAAACGAGTACAACTTAGGCATCCAAGCGTTCCTGCGACTTTACGTTTACCAAACCCGAATCACAAAACAATGGGCTAAACCCGACGTTAAAGAAGCCGCAAGCATCGCCAAGCTGGCGCGGGCAATTCTAGGCTGGAAAACCCTAACCGAAGTTGAACCCTTCCTCGGCTTACTGCTTACGCGGCAACTGGCGCCCATTCTGGACGGACTAAGCGACGAAAAACGCGTAAGCCTCCAAACGTTCCATCCAATATGGTTCGTCAAATACTGCTTCAACCTTCTCGGTCGCAGCGAAGCCACTGCGTTTCTGGAAGGCAGCGTGAATCCACCGCCCACGTACATCAGGCTAAACACGCTCAAAGCTTCTCAGGAAGAAATCTTGGCAAAACTCGCCGCGGAAAGCATCAAACTAGAAAAAGCTGAACCGCTGAAACACACGTACAAAGGCACAGGCGCAAAACAACCCTTAACACGGACAAAGAGCTTCCAGCAAGGCTTATTCTACATTCAAGACAAAGCAAGCTGCTACGCCGCGGAAGTTGCCAACCCAACCCCGCACATGACAGTTTTAGACGTTTGCGCTGCTCCCGGCGCCAAAACCACCTATTTAGCGCAGCTTATGCAGAACCACGGCGCAATTTACTCAGCAGACTACTCTGCCCGAAGAATGCAAACTTGGCAGAAAGAGGTGGCGCGCATGGGCGTGGAAATAGCTGAGCCCGTAATCGCAGACGCACGCACTTCGCTGCCCTTCACCACGGAAGCCGACATCGTAATTTTGGACCCGCCATGCACCAGCACAGGCGTGTTTGGGAAGTTGCCGTCAGCTAAGTGGCGGCTTACCCCGCGCTCAATTGAGCGGATGGCTGAAGTCCAATGGCAGATAATCAACAACTGCGCTGAAAAAGTGAAAGCTGGCGGAATCCTAGCCTACGCCACATGCAGCGTAACGGTTGAAGAAAACGAAATGATAATTGAACGCTTCTTGAAAGAGCATCAGGAATTCTCGCTGGCGGAAATCAAGCCCCGAATTGGCGTGTCAGGCTTAAGAGGGCTGACTGAGTGTCAGAGGCTTTACCCGCATATTCACGAGTGCAACGGTTTCTTCATTGCGAAACTGCAAAAGGCATAGTCCGCCAAAAAAATCCGTGGTTTTTCTGCTGAGCCAACAGGGAAAGTGCTTGGGGGTGAAGAAAATATTCTGGAAAACAGTTGGCAATATAGAACTATATAGTTTATTGGGAACATACCTAAAAGATACCTTTATGAATATAGATGTGAATACTAAGAGTAGGTGAAACAAAAAATGTTGTCACGAGATTGTGATGGATGCTCCCAACACAAAGCATGTAGCATACGCTACAGAAAAGTAACGAAAGGCGGAAAAGTGTACTGCCCAGACGGCACAGCCCACCTTGTAGACGAGGACATCACAATTCAATGTATCCCCCTAATAGAGCTATGCCAACACGCTTGAAAACTCCCAGTAAGAACACTAACAAGCAGGCTATTAACACCAGAAATTCCCAAATTTTATGGACCAAACTCTAACTATTTTTGAAGCAGGCACACCCAGCGACGTCTCTCACTCTGGAGTTTTGCAGCAAACTCCACTTTTTCATAGCTACCTACACGTACTAAATGTGTATTTGCTTCTTCTTCAAAAAATGGGGAAGTTGGGTTTGAAGTAATGTGCTTATGGTGGGATTTCTTCTAGGCAAAGGTAAATGTCGCTTGTGTCTGAGCCGTAAGTGAAGCCATAGCCCTGGTATGTAGCGTAGATTAAATCTACCATGCGAATAAAGGTTCCGGGCGTATTAGTATTATTTTTTACCAGTAGTGTGAATGGTTTAAGGGTTTCATTAAGACCCATTCTACCGCCAATTATTGACACCTCTTGGATTTGTCTATCTCCTCCGAAATATAGTGCACCAGAATAAGTAGAGGGCACATCCCCCCCTTTCATATCGCTCCAGAAGCAGCAGTTCATGAATTTTATGTTGGTCACGTCCTCATCTTGACTTGCCCATGGCGTGATGGCAACATTGTAGTTAGCATCTTGTTCGCATTGCAGATTGTAAAAGAAGTCATTTTGCGAATTTGTTATTAGCAGACCGTTAGCCGTATTTCCCCATAGATGAACATTATATGCATTCAATCCACCGCTTTCTCCAGAGAGTTCAAGACCCTGCCAACAGTGGTGAACTATAACGTTGCTCATTCGGTTATCGCCAGATTTTATCAAAACACCCTGATATTCGCAGTGGCGAATCACGCAGTTATCTATTAGGCTGTCTCCAGTAGCTGGGTCGTTCCCCGGAGCCCTTTCTAGACATATGCCAACATCAAACTGTTCGATATCGACATTTCGAACTGTCAAGTATCGTCCCTTGCTCACTATTGCTGTTCCCGTACTGGGAGCGCCATGAATTAGCATATTTTCAATTGTCACGTTTGGCGTGTAAACGGTTCCTGTGTCAATATTGATATGAAAGCCGTTGAAAGTGTTATCGAATATTAGGACTGTTCCGGCTGTGCCGATTTCTCCTGCTCCAGTGCCTTTGAAGTGTATTGCTTTACCATTAACGTTTATGGTTCCTGTGCAAGTGAAGGTTCCTTCGCGGATAGCGATTAATCCTCCTGAGCTTATGGCATTGACACAAGCGTTTATGATTTCACTTGCACTATCCCTGCCGTTTGCGTCAGGTACCCAATCACCATTTCCGTCTTTTGCGTAGATTTTGTTGCCTGTGCCATTCCAAACTGTGTATGTGGCTCCTGGCTCTGGAGTTGGTGTTGGTGTGGGAGTTGGTGTTGGCGAGGGAGAAGGACTAGGAGTAGGTGTTGGTGTAGGTGATGGTGTGGGAGTTGGCGTTGGGGTTCCTTGTGGTGTTCCATAAACTTTGAAATTGTTATCATAGTTTTGAAGTACCCAACCACCGCCATCGTTAGTTGCAGCAGTGCCGCCCGAATAATCCGGGCTTGTAGAAGCTAACCAGTAAACAGCACTAAACATCACTGGATAAGGATACTGATAATAAGGACTTGCGTCAGGCGCATAACACAAAACAGCATACTTTGTGTTGGCAGACAACGTGCATGACGTCATACTTGCCTCAGACCAAGCAAAACCATTGACAACAATGTTCTCCTGCTGAATAGTGCCAGAAGCTATAGCGGGCGCACCATTAAGATAATCTCCATCAGTGCCATAAATTTCAACATACAACGTGCCTACATCTATGCCGTTGCCGTAACGACCAATATACAATTGAACAGACGCTAAAGTGTAACTAGTAGCGCCAACAGTAAAAGTCTGATAAGCCATATATGAACCACCAATAATACTGGAAGCACTAGGACTGCTTTCATTAGACGCGATCAAAGTGTAATCAGCAGAAACACCGCTTAAAAAAATAGCCGTTACCAAAGACACAGCAATAACAACGCTTAACAGTTTTGCTACATTTTTCTTTAACATGTTTTTTCACCTCCTGCCCCTCGAGGTAATTTTTTGAGCGTTAAGCAGTCCGTGCAATTCGCATATAACATTTTCCAAAACCTTATATTTCATTTTGCAAATACATCTTCAGCATCCATAAAAACGAATTTTCGTCAAATTTGAGTTTAGCACCCTTCCTATTGTGAATCATCTGCAGTCAGTCGTGCGCCGAGGGAGAGGCTCGGAGCACGAGGGGGCACCCTCTGGGGGGGTTCCGCGCGCGTTTCTACACCTTTCAAAAAAGCATCAAAAGGGCAACTAACCGTTTTTCCATAACACACTCGCACATGCCAAATGTACATTTGCTTCTTCAAGGGTAAAACTTTATATTTTCCGCTGGTTTTTGCATATTTCCGATTGAAAAGAATTCTACCGTGAAAAGTGAGGTAAAAGTAACATGGCGTATTTAACAACCACAGGCTCAGGACAACCAGTCCTAATCCTCAAAGAAGGCACAACACGAAACAGAGGCAAAGAAGCCCAACGCAACAACATAATGGCCGCACGCGTAATCGGCGAAGTCCTTAAAACCACGCTGGGACCACGCGGCATGGACAAAATGCTCGTCGACGGTCTAGGCGACATCACCATAACAAACGACGGCGCAGCCATACTCAACGAAATCGAAGTTGAACATCCAGCAGCAAAAATGATGGTGGAAATCGCAAAGACGCAAGATGACATGGTGGGCGACGGAACAACAACCACCGTAGTCCTCGCAAGTGAACTACTCAAAAAAGCCGAGGAACTGCTTGACCAGAACATACACCCAACGATAATTGTAAGCGGCTACCGCAAAGCAGCTCAAAAAGCCATTGAAGCGCTGAACAAGAACGCCGTGCCAGTAGACATCGAAGACAAGAAAACACTGCTGAAAGTTGCTTTAACTTCAATGAGCAGCAAAGCCGTAGGCGCAGCGAGAGAGCACTTGGCGGAAATCGCCATAGATTCTGTCAAGCAAATCACTGAGCAACGCGGAGACAAGAAGCTGGCTGACATAGACAACATCCAACTCGTAAAGAAAACAGGCAAAAGCCTCCTTGAAACGCAGCTTGTGAAAGGCATAATTGTTGACAAAGAAATCGTTCACTCAGGCATGCCGAAGAAGAAGGAAAACGCGAAAATTGCTCTTTTGGATTCGGCTTTGGAGATTGAGAAAACTGAAATCAGCGCTGAAATCCGCATCCGCGACCCCACGCAGATGCAAGCGTTCCTGGACCAGGAAACTGGCATGCTTAAGGAAATGGCAGACAAAATCAAAGCCTCCAAAGCAGATGTGGTTTTCTGCCAGAAAGGCATAGACGACATGGTGCAGCACTTCCTATCTAAAGAGGGCATAATGGCTGCGCGGCGCATTAAAGAGTCTGACATGGAGAAGCTTGCCCGTGCCACAGGCGGACGCATAATATCTACCTTGGATGATTTGAAACCTGCAGATTTGGGCACGGCTGGCTTAGTGGAAGAACGCAAAATCGGCGAAGACAAGATGCTGTTCGTTGAGAAATGCAAAGACCCCCACAGCGTTGCCATACTCATACGCGCAGGGCTAGAGCGCATGGTTGATGAGGCTGAAAGAGCAATGACCGATGCGCTGTCAGTGGTTTCCGACGTAATCGAGAACAATAAGATTGTTGCTGGCGGCGGGGCGGCTGAAATTGAGGTCGCGAAGGAACTGCGTAGTTACGCTACGAAGGTCGGCGGCAGGGAGCAGCTTGCTATTGAAGCGTTTGCTGATGCGGTTGAGGTGATTCCTAAGACGCTGGCGGAGAACGCGGGTTTGGAGCCTATTGATATAATAGTGGATTTGCGGTCGGCACATGAGAAAGCGGATGGTAAGCATAAGGGCGTGAACGTTTTCACTGGGAAAGTGCAGAATAGCTTGGATAATGGTGTTATTGAGCCTCTTGTGGTGAAGGAGCAAGCGTTGAAGTCTGCTGCTGAATCAGCGTCGATGATACTGCGTATTGATGACGTTATAACTTCTAAATCTCCGAAGGGCGGTCCAGGCGGCGGAATGCCGGGCGGACCTGAAGAGTAAATATCCCCAACTTTTTCTTTTTTGTTGTTTTGTTTTCGAGTTTCTATGCTTGTTGAAGGGCAGCAAGTTTTTGGAGTATCCGCAGTCTAATTTGGTTCGCGTAAGCCTGAACGTATGAAAAGATATTTATCTTTAAGAGAGAACCATGTTGCGACGCTCCGGTAGTATAGTCCGGTCAAGTATAACGGCCTCTCGAGCCGTGGACCCGGGTTCGAATCCCGGCCGGAGCACCACTTTTACTTTTCTTGTTTAAGGTTGTTCTATGAGGGTTACTAGTTCGGTCAGCATGGGCGCGTAAGCGTTCTCCAGCGTATAGTTTAGTTTCATGCCGTCTTTGCTTTCTTGGATGATGTCGTCTTGGCGGAGGCGGTTAATCTGCCAAGTCACACCTTGTGACGTGATTTCAAGTTGGTTGGAGAGTTCGCTGTGCGACACTTGTTTCCCATCCAGCATGGTCTTGATTATGTTTCTCGTGGTGTCGTGCCTAAGCAGCGAGATTAGTTGCATTTGTTTTTGTGAGAATTTTTTGGATTGGAAGAATCGTTTGTATTTGCCGTCGCGGAAGAAGGAGATTAAGCCTGCTTTTTTGAGGACGCCTAGGTGGAATTCTGCGACGCCGATGGATATGCCGAGTTGCGTGCAGATGCCTCTGAACTGGACGCCGGGGTTGGCTTTGATGAAGTTGTAGATTTCTGCGCGGGTGGAGTTGTTGAAGACTGTTGTTGGGTGTTGGGCAGCGTTTGGTTCAAGGTTGACTGTTGTGGGGAATGCGGTTGCTGGGGTTATGGCTGCGAAAGCAGCGTTCTGCCTGAAAATGAGGGTCGCGAATGAAACTGCGATGAGGAGGATTAGGGCGAATCCGATTAAAGTTCTGGTTAGCTTCAATTCAGCGGCTTCCTTTCTTTGGTATTACTCTGTTGTGGTTTTTAACAGTATTCGTAAGCAAATGTACTAGTAAAACAGTTTCACAGATATAATTCACAAAATCGAGCTATAGACTGCTCCGAACGCAACCGCCGCAGTCTGTTCATATTTGGAGCCTAATAGAAATAGTATGCAGAAACCAGTAGGGGGTCTACCCGAGAATCGCCCACAGCCTATTTATAGTTTAAATAAGGGGGGCTATAGCTTTTTTCACGCGCTGGTTTTTGGAAGTGCTTAAAAGCCTACATCCAATTAACATTCCCGTAGATGATGCGTGTTTGCCCCGTGAATTCATACTGTTCTCGCGTTCAGGCAGAACCAACCCAGAATTCGCTAACCTGCACGACGCAGGAAGACTGGATATTGTTCATGAGTGCATTG
>CAZYUQ010000020.1:0-16100 GCA_964650565.1 uncultured Candidatus Bathyarchaeia archaeon
TTCTTAGGTGGCGCGCAAGGCTACGTGATCGGCGAGGGAACGCAGCATGATCCTCAAAATCGGCTTGGAACGTTGATGGTTCGGGGGAACGCTAAGGAAATGAATCCTGAGTTCCTTCGTGGCGCTTCGTTCACGCGTTATGGTACTACGATGTACGTGGGCATAGGCATACCAATTCCTATTTTGAATGAGGGTTTAGCTGCGAAGACTGCCATACGGGATGAGGCGATTTTCACTAACATCGTGGATTATGGTGTGCCTCGCAGGGATCGTCCGAAACTGGGCAAGGTAAGTTATAAGGAGTTGAAGTCAGGCGCGATAACTGTTGGTGACAAACGAGTTAGAGTCAGTTCGCTTTCAAGCTTGAAAACTGCGAAGAAGATTGCTGCGACATTAAAGTCATGGATCGAGGATGGCGCGTTTTATTTGACATCACCTGTGGAGCTGCTCCCAATTGAAAGCGTCGCTAAGCCGATGCGGCAGACTGAGGAAACGTCGTTTGTGGCTAGCGTGATGCACGAGGCAGTTACGTGCAGGGAGAGTGAGCCTATTCAGGCGATTGCGGAGCGTATAGTGACGCAGTCAGTTAACCACATTGTCGTGGTTGATGATGCTGGCAGGTTGAGCGGTATTGTGACTTCGTGGGACATTACGCGGGCTATGGCTGAGGGCAGGAAAGCGCTTGGTGACGTGGTTACTCGGCGTGTGGTTACGGCTAAGAGTGATGAGCCTTTGGAAACTGCTTCTAAGCGGATGGCGCAGCATAACATTTCGGCTTTGCCAGTGATTGACCGTGGACGCAAGGTGCTGGGTATAGTGACTGCTGAGGATGTTTCTAAGCTTTTGGGACGGTGAAAAAAAGATGGTGCGAATTCTTCTTAGGTTTTCCGAGGAAAATGTTGCGCAGCCGATAACGTCTGAGATTATTCTCGCGTTGAAAGTGCCCATTAATATAATCACGGCGCACGTGAACTCTAAAGGCGGTGAAGTTTTAGCTGAAGTTCCTGATGCAGCGTTGGAGAAGATAGTTAAGGTTTACCGCGAGAAAGGCGTTACTGTTAGCTTGCCGAAGCTTGTTGAAGTGGACAGCGACAAATGCTTCAGTTGCGGTGCTTGCGTGGCGCTTTGCCCTGTAGAAGCCATAACGCTGGCTGAGGACTGCTCTATAGTGTTCGATAAGGAAAAATGCGTAGGCAGCACTTGCAGCGCGTGCGTGGAAGCTTGTCCAGCGCGAGCTATAAGGTCGGTCAAGCAGGGCAACTCGGAGCTTGCAGGCGACTTGCACTAAGAACGGGGAAACGGCAGTTAGCGATGACGCGGAAACTGTTCAAGGAAGCTTTTCAGGTTAAAGAAACACAGTGTACTGTAATTGCTGACAAGCAGGAAGCCATTGCAACCGCTATAGCTTCCATACGGCGTAACCGAAAGGCACTTGAAAACTACATAAAACACAATTCTCTTTTTCTTTACTCGCTTGAGCCTGTTGCTGTACCTGCTGAGCCTTTTGTGGCTCGGTTAATGGCTGAAGCAGCGGAAAAAGCATGTGTTGGTCCTATGGCTGCGGTGGCTGGTGTTCTGGCGGATTTGGCTGTGGAGGACATGGTTGCTGCTGGTTGCAGGGTGGCGGTGGTTGAGGATGGCGGTGAAGTTTCTGCTGTGTCTGATGGTCCTGTGGATGTGGCGCTTGCCGCTGGAGATGCACCGCTTTCGAAACGTTTAGGGTTTCGCTTAACGGAGTTTCCAGTGGGTGTGGCTACGAGTTCGGGGCGTTTCAGTCACGCCTTAAGCTTTGGCGATGCTGAGGCAGCAACGATTTTCTGCAGGAGCGCTGGTTTAGCGGATGCTGCAGCTACGGCTGTGTGCAACGTGGTGAAAGGTGAAGACTGCGAAGCGGCTGTTCAACGTGGCATTGATAGGGCTTTGTCTATCGAAGGTGTTGAAGGCGTTCTTATAGTCTATGAAGGGTTTACTGGGACAGCGGGGAAGATTCCGCAGATAATCAAGGTTGATCCATCAAGCACTTAGCAGCTGTGGAGCATTAGGGCAGTTATTTGGTGTTGTGTGTACTAGTGCGTGGAGAAAACTATAGCCCCCCTTTATATAGAAAGTATAAATAGGTCTGGGGTTCGGTTGGTTGGATTAAAATTTAATCAAAAAACTGGTGGCAGCCGATATGGCTTATTGGTTGCATTTATTTGTAGAGCATTTCAAACATTTTGTCTTTGGTTATAGGTAGTTCCAGAAAGTTATTTAGACTCAGTTCGGGATGTTTACTCTTAATCATTACAAGCCCCTTCAATAATGCTAAATCCTTCTCAGCTACATCTGCTTTCAACACTTTGTAGTTGTGCCTGAACAGTATATCGCCTTTGTGTGCAGACTTTACGGCGTTTGGAATATTAATTGAGAAACTTGCGAGTGCGATTAAGGCAGCAGTAATGGATATGTAAACTGCTAATTGAGTGCTTTCTGGCTGCTGGCTTAAAACTGGTAACGCTCTTGTGAGATTGAGTAATAAATAGCCTGCAGAGAGGAATATGATTAAATAGGTGGCGAGTGCGATGAAGGGGAGAAAATATCCGAATTCAGTTTTGCGTGAAAAATATATGTGCCTCATTCTTTTTTCAAAATTCTTGTCAACATTATCTATTAGATTGAGTATGACATCTTCTTGAGCATCTGGATTTTGTCTCATAATTATTGTTTTGATGTCTCTCAATTTAAGTTTAATTAACTTTTCCAGCTTTTGTGCGAGTCCATTGGAGTGGCTGTCAATATAAACAGAATGGGTCTATGGGGATTTAAGCTCGTACCCTAAAGCTCTGAGTTCTCTTACTATATCACGATAGGCTTCGTCGACTCTATTATTAAATGGCAAGTATACAATTCCCGAAATATCTGAAGGTTTTTCCAAATCCCCTTTGACCAAGCAACAAACTCTCTTTCTACCTAATTTTGCATAAAAGAAGCCAAGCTCCATAACAACATTTTGTCGTGGACGATAACAAAGACCACCTTGCTTGATGCCCTTCTGTATTTCTTCGTGGAGTTTGGCGTTAATACCTAAGTCGTCGGGGGTCATTATTACAAAAGCATAACCCACATCGCAGGCTTCTTCTTCGAACTTCTCCATAAGCGTTCTTCCCTTATTTGGTTGGTCATGCAAAATTATGGGAATGAGACCAAGTTCATTTAAGATATGAGCTAATCTCTCTTTGGGCAAGTCATCGTGCCCATGAACGATAAACACTTTGTTTGAGTACTCTTTCTTATTCGGTTCCTCTACTGATACCGTTTCTTGCTTCGTTTTAGGCAAATTAATAGAAACCATCCGAACTGTCGGAACCGAGCCCCAGCCTTGGCACACTGGACAGGGTTTATAACCGCTCATTGGACCCGTATTGGGGTCTCTACCTGTTGCTTTACAATATGCACAAGACTTCAGTTGGTCTTTAGAAATACCAATAGAGCGATGGCTGTATCCCTTACAAACTGGACAGGGTTTATAACCGCTCATTGGACCCGTATTGGGGTCTCTACCTGAACCATTGCAATACGCACAATCATCACTTATCATCTTCGCCACCGAGTTTTGTTGCTATTTCCTCTTTAGTAAGAGGATGCTTAATGCTTTTTCTTTGTTTTGGGTGTGTTTACCGAAGCTTCAGTAGTTGGCTAAACAAAGGTAGTGTGTGAGTAGTTAGCATATATTGAACTGACGATTACACACTACCATTGTTTTAGCACTGCTCTTCACCGTCCGTGTCAGTGAGTCAGTGTCAGGTGGTGTTGGTTGGTTGGATTAAAATTTAATTCCAAACCAGCCCAAAAATTTGATGACTGCTGCGTTGTACTTTATTAGGTTGAAATATGAAACGTGCAATGCCCAATTGAGCAAAACTTTAAAAAGAATTTGAACAATAAAATATTTTACAGATTTTGAGGAGAACAAGAGAAATAATGCAAAGCAAAGAAGAAAAGGTGAAGTCAGTTGCAACTATCGTCTTAGTTCTTTTGATGGCTTCTGTTCCTCTAATGGCTAATATGCCAGTTCAGCCAGTTCAAGCTCAACTTGCTGCAGAGCAACCAAAAGCTGGACCGCTACCCGCCGATGCTACCCCTAGTATTACAATAACTACGGAATCACACCTTAGCTTCACGCCTAACCCCGTAGGTGTAGGCCAAACATTTCTGGTTAACATGTGGCTGCACCCGCCAATCCATGTTCAGCGACAATTTAAGCAAGCATTCTTGGTGACAATCACGAAGCCCGACGGAACCCAAGTTGAAGTTGGTCCGCTGGATTCCTATCAGGGAGATGGCACTGCTTGGTTTGAGTACATTGCAGATCAAGAAGGCACATGGAAATTAAAGTTTGACTTCCTCGGAATGTGGTACCCAGCTGGGCGATATCCCTATGGAGAAATCGTAGCTAACACTTCAGGGACAAATCTTGGCTCAGCTTACTACAAGCCATCCTCCACTCCAGAGCTAGAACTCGTCGTACAACAAGAACAAGTGCTTTCTTGGCCTCCATCGCCTCTACCCACAGACTATTGGACGCGACCAGTTAACCCAGTGAACAGAGAGTGGTGGCCGATTCTGGGAAGCTATCCGCCCACTGGCGTCGTCGGAGGAGACGCAGACTGGCCAGCTGACACGAACATCTACATGAGCAACTATAACTTTGTTCCTTACGTCCAAGGACCAAACAGTGCACACATAGTATGGAAGCGAGAGTTAATAATAGGCGGTCTAATAGGAGGACCAGCGGAGCAAACCACAGCAACTCAACCAGTTAATCCCGTCGCAGGTTACCCAAGTATAATCTACGCTGGAAGAGTCTACGATACCTATACAAAACCAGGAACAGGAAAAGAGCGGCAAATCTATTGGCGATGCTACGACATCCGCACTGGAGAATTGTTCTGGGAAAGACCATTAGAAGACGGTGAATCAGCACCCGATATTGTTGAGTATATGTCGCAGAACGAAGAAGTGCCTGGTGCTTCAGCCAGAGCTGCAAAGACAATGTATCTCGTCTCTATAAGTGGCGGACGGATACTAAAATATGATCCAACGACGGGCGTTTTAGTGGTAAACGTAACGGGTCTCCCATCCGGCGTAAGCGGTAGCACCTTCTACGCTGACCCCTACGTGTTGAGCGTGCAGAGACTTGGCAGCAGCTACCGTTTGATCAACTGGACTATCGAAGACAACGCAGGTTCCTGGGAATCTGGTGCTGCAGGTCGAAGAGTCGTTGATGATTTTGATGCGCGGGTAAAAAACAACATAACTTGGCCGTTCAGTAGCTTGGGCACATGCGATTTTGAAGCTGGCGTAGCTGTGAGTACGGGTTCAGTTTACTCATCAGCCACTGGAACCAGCATAGGGCAAACCATTAGTGCTGCAAGTCTTACAACTGGGGAATTGTTGTGGGAAACAACAACTGACAACAGCACTGGTCTCGAAACTTTCTTCAGCGCCGGGATATCGCTTGCTGACCATGGAAAATTCGCTGCGCGCATGCAAAATGGGCAATGGTACTGCTGGGACCTCCGCTCAGGAAAACTACTGTGGAAGAGTGAATTATCAGGTTGGCCTTGGGGCGTCTTCGCGGCGTACTCTTCGGTTTCAGCCTACGGCTATATATACTCTTATGACTACGTTGGAGTCAACGCCATCAACTGGGAAACTGGAAAAATAGACTGGACGTTCCAATCACCCACTCCTTACGAGTACGAAACACCCTATCAAGGAAATTACTCTTGGCACGGCGCAGCCAAAGCTGCTGATGGAAAACTATACGTATACAACGGCGAGCACACACCCAGCCAACCCGTAACCCGAGGATGGAGGCTTTACTGCCTTAACGCCACTACGGGTGAGCACATATGGGATATACCAATAGGTGAGCTTATCTGGAACACAATATGGTTCGGATTAGGAGGCATACCTGGTTCTCGAATCTTTCAAGGAGCTATAGCTGACGGATACCTTGTACACACCAACGAATACGACGGCTACCTGTATGCATTCGGCAAGGGCAAGAGCGCAACAACCATTGAAGCGCCAAAGACAGCTATAACGTTAGGGCAAAGCGTCGTGATTACTGGCTCAGTCTTAGATCAGTCTCCGGCGCAGCCTGGCACGCCATGCGTTTCAAAGGAAAGCATGGGCAGCTACATGGAATACCTGCATATGCAGTACCCAATACCCGACAACCTTACTGGCGTTTCAATCTCATTGGATACGCTCGATCCCAACGGCAACTACGTGCACATAGCTGACGTGACCACAGACGGGTATAGCGGAACCTTCGGCTACACATGGGAACCAGAAGTACCAGGGCAGTACATGGTGACAGCCACGTTCAGGGGCGATGACTCGTACGGCAGTTCATTCGCAACAACCTACGTAGCCGTAACTGAACCAGAAGCAACCCCAACGCCTCCGCCAGTCGAGAAAGCGCCTGACTACACAACGCTACTCTACGGCATCTTGGTCGCTGTCATCATAGCAATCGTCATGTGCGCAATCTTGCTGTTAAGGAAGCGGTAATAATATGACAAAAACCAAAACTCTATTCCCCCTTTTTTAGTCGCTGAAAACTTCCACAAAACGGAAGGGGCTGAAAAGGCCTTGGGCACTCAAAATGACTGCAGTTGTATTGCGTGAAAGTTGCAATAGTTCTTTTCTCCTTTGTGTTTGGCTCACAGAGCCTCAGCAAACCCTCCACTGAAGCAGGTAGAGTCTTTTCGTTTTCGGCTATACCTATATCCTATGTTGCCTTGTTACTGAATTTCTGTACGCCTCTTCATCTTCACTATCTCAAAACCACATGTAGCCTGAATCCAGTATACACCTACTTCAAGGCTATTTCTTCAGCCAACCACCTCGCCGTCAAGTTGGTTGGATTAAAATTTAGTGTTGCTGCATTTTTTCTTAAGGTTCTTAGCGAACTCTTCTGCCCGTTGTAAGTCTTCATCATTAGGTCTACCCTTATTCATTCCCCCGAAAAACCTTAGGAAACTGTTGGTGTTGAAACCTTTGCATTGAAATTCACCAACTATGCTGTAACCCTTAGCTTGCAGCTTTTCCCTCAGAGTTGAATGGTCTTTGGCGGCCTTTTCTTCTCCTGTCAGTCCACTTGTTGAGAAAATGAATGCTTTCTTGTTGTCGGCTTGTTGCAGTTTATCAGCAAGGTCAAGCAGCGGTTTATAGTGTTTCCCGCTGTCTATTCCTGCGCCAAAGCCTATAATGTCGTATTGCTGAAGCTCTTCAGGGTTTGTTTGCTGGGGCGTTTTAATCTGTGCATCAAGAACTTTTGCGAAGACCTTTGCGATTTTCTCAGTGTTCTTGTGATGATACGAAAACACAACCAACAGAGAATTCATCTGCAACACACCATTTTCGCTATTATACACCATAACCATTACTAAATTTCCCTTTTTATGTCCTTTTCACTGTACCGTTTTTAATGAGACTCAGCAGAGAAAATAACTAATTAACACGAAATTCTCAAGGAATCATCATATAGGTTTTTATTGTTACTTTGAGGAAGTCTAGTAGGTGAAGTTATGACGAATAAGGGAGAAATTTACGCCTGCAAGATCTGCGGAAATGTTGTCAAAGTAATCGCGCCAGGCGCTGGCAGGCTCGTTTGTTGCGGACAGGAAATGGAACTTGTCGGCAACGCAAACGACACCGAAGATGAAACCGAAGAAACCGCCTAAACAGGTTTGGAGGAAAATAAAAAATGAAACCAAAAGTCAAAAAACCAACACAAGAAGAAAAGCAAGAAGCTGAAAACTGGCCAATCTGGGAGAAAGAAGAATCAACGTTTCAATGGGAATACGACGAAAAAGAAACTTGCCTTATCCTTAAAGGAAAAGCCGTCGTAAACTGCCCTGAGGGAAAAGTGGAATTCACAGCAGGCGACTACGTCGTCTTTCCTCAGGGACTCAAGTGCACATGGGAAATTAAGGATAAAATCAAAAAACACTACAAATTCGGGTGAAACACGCCCCCCGTCGGTGAGCTAAAAAGCCTCAAGAAAAAACCGCGCATAAACATAAGTCCGTCTCATTCTTGCAGGTATTAAGGACAAACCCGCAATTCAGCTGTGACCTGTTGAGAGGTCACCAGCAACCTTTTCCCTTTTTTACACCACCATTTCAGGAAACATAAACATTGAAAGTTGCAACAGAAATGTTATAAACAACCTTTTACCTCCCCAAAGGGCAATCAGAAGGCGAAAAGAACGCAAGTTGAACCTGCTTATTTAATCCCGCGTCGTCAAGGAAAATGGCCTCTTGGAAGGTTCTAGCTGTGGATTATGTTTTTCTTTTGATGGCTGTGACCTTTGCTTTCTCTTTAGGACTTGGCTACTTGATGGAAAAGTACCTGAAGATGCCTTGGATGTTTTCAGCTTTGTTTTTAGGAATCGCTTTTTCCTCGTTCGGTATCTTTCAGTCAACAATTCAAGACGATACTTTCAAAGTGTTGTCTACATTTGGAATGTTGTTTTTGCTCTTCATGATTGGCTTCAATCTAGAAATTGGGCAGATGAAGCGTTATGGAAAGCACATTCTTAAAGGCGCCATTATGATTGTAGGTCTTGAAGCTTGCGTTGTTGGGGTACTTCTTTTCTTTTTGTTTCCTACACAGATCGGTGGCTCTCCGTTAGTTGCCATTGTTGTAGCGCTTTCGTTCGCGACTGTTGGCGAAGCTGTTCTCTTACCGATCCTTGCAAAATTTAACCTGCTCAAAACTAAATTTGGTCAACTCACCCTAGGGATAGGCACCTTAGATGACATCTTAGAAGTTTTAACGCTGATACTCATCCCGTTTTTGCCAATATTTCTGCCCACACTTCACATCCAAGGTTTTCCAGACCCGCTATTTGTTGTGTTAGATTTGGTAGGCATTTTTATTCTAACTGGCATTCTAGTGAAAATTGCGTCGCGAGTTAAAAATGTCTTAAGCAATAACGTGAAATTCAGTTTCATTCGCCCTCTTTTAATCATGCTTTTATTCTTCTCTTTTGTGGTTGTAGGCAGTTTTGTTTTTGACAGTTTAGCTGCCATCAGCGCGATTTTTGGTGGCATCGTCACCAGAAGTTTATTGCCTACGGAAAATTTTCAGAGTGACGAAAAAGTTGTCAATTTCTTAGGGTATGTTGTTTTGGCGCCCCTGTTTTTCCTTAGCGTAGGCGCTAGTATGTCATTTTCCACGGTTTTCGTTTATCCTCTGCTAATAGTGGTAATTCTGCTTTCCACATTTGGCGCAAAGTTGTCTGGCTCTTATTTGCTTTTCCGCAAGGTGATCGGAAAAAAATCCTCTCTGCTTTTGGGGTTAGCTCTCAATGTAAGATTCAGCACTGGTCTCATTGTTCAATACGTTTTACTAATTTCAGGGCTAATCACACTGGAGTTGTATTCAGCGCTTATCGCTTCCGCCGTGGTTATGACGCCAATAATATTGATTGCTCTTCCTTGGGCTTTATCCCGAGAAAAATCTTGCCTTGGATAAACAGAAGCTAATCTGTGGGGTTATTTTTGCTTATCCGGGGAATACCGGAAAAATTTTTATAGATGGTTGGATAATCCATCAGATTGAAATGCTGAAAAAATCAACAATAGCAATCACGGCTTTTTTGACCCTGATAACTGTCATAGGAATTGGAGGTTACATAATTTTTCAGCAACAGCCCCAAAGGGAGCAGCAACACGGTCAAAATGACCCGCAGTCTCTTGCCGGTTGGTCATGCACATTTCATCATGATATGGCACGCACAGGCTACTCAAATTCAACAGGGCCGCTCACAAATCAAACTCTATGGACTCACTTAACCCAAATGCAAATAGAGTATTCTTCGCCTGCAGTTGTTGATGGCATAGCCTATTTTGGCTCAAATGATCACAGAGTTCGTGCTGTGAACGCGTCAACGGGCGACATAATCTGGCGTTACCTTACAGGTAACTCGGTAGAGTCTTCTTGCACAGTCTGCAATGGCATAGTCTATCTTGGCTCACACGACCACAACGTTTACGCTTTAAACGCCTCGACAGGCGACAAAATATGGAATTTCACCACCAACGATGAAGTGTATTCTACTCCTGCTTTTGTCGATGATGTAGTATATGTCGGCTCAACTGACCACAACGTGTATGCTTTAAACGCATCAACAGGCAGCGAAATATGGCGTTATCTGACAAGTACTTCTGTGTGGTCTTCTCCAACGGTCGTTAACGGGGTGATCTACGTTAACTCGCATGACACTGCTTACGCTTTAAACGCTGCAACTGGAAAACAAATATGGAACTTCTTTGCTTGGGGTCCGATTTATTCTTCATCCGCTGTTGTTAACGGCAGGGTATACTTTGGCGCAAGCAACACAGTTTATGCTTTGAATGCTGCAAGCGGCACGAAGATATGGAATTACACGACCGAGAACCGTGTGGAGTCCTCTCCAGCAGTTGCCAACAACGTAGTGTACATCGGTTCAGATGACCACAACGTGTATGCTTTCGACGCTACAACTGGCGACAAAATATGGAACTACACAACAGGCGACGAGATTAATGGAAGCCCCACAATTGCTAACAGCGTACTCTATATCGGCTCGAAGGACCACAACGTATACGCCTTGGATGCCTCAACAGGCAACAAAATATGGAGTTACACAACTGGAAACCAAATAGAATCAACCCCTTCTATTGCCAATGGCATACTCTACATCGGCTCAAACGACGCCAAAGTGTACGCGTTTGGTTCCTAAAGGCTGTTTCTTGCGTATACTGAAGTTTTTGTTGATCTTCTGAGACCTATGCATGGTTATTTTTCCGTTTTGGCTGTTCCGTGACAGCCCAACTTGGTTTGCGCTTCCAGTATATCACTTGTGGGACAGCAACAACGCCTATAGTTCCCACGATCATTAATGCTTCAAATGCCACGAGGCTAATTGCCTCTACATTTGCCTGCGTAGGCGGCAACAAAGCCAAAACAAAAATGATAATCATGCTAACTATGCCCCATCCACTGATAGCCCACATGCCCACTTTTCCACCCGGAATTTTGAACGCTCTTTTTACATTCGCCCGAGAATAACGCAGCTTTATTGCAGCTAAATACATGAGCAGATACATCACGATGTAAACGGTCGTGGTTAAAGCAAGCAGCATCCAGAAGGCGCTGTTCACTCCCCCCGGCAGCAACACAAAAATCACGCCCCATATTGAGACAAAAACTGCTTGAAGCATCAACATGCTTACTGGCACGCCAGCCTTGTTGTGCTTCTGCAAAATAGGTGGAAGTAACCCTTCGCGAGCAGCTCTGCCGAGGCCTCGCACAGGGCCAAGCACCCATGTTGTTATCTTTCCAATAGAACCTATAGCAATTAGAATAGCAATTACAGGCACCATCCAACCAGCGCCGAACCAGCTAAATATGGTTTCATACGTCTGCATCAAGCCAGCTGTGAGGACTAGGTTTTGCACGGGGAGAATTAGCCCGACAATGAGTGAACCGATTATGGAACTTGCCGCTGCTATGACACCAATTGTGAACACACCTAATGGGTAGTCCCGATGCACATTTTTCATGTCCTCAGCGTGAGCTGAAGTTATTTCTATGCCTGTGTAAGTGAATGTGAATGTTACCAACAACACTAGGTTTCTAAAATCTGTTAAATTTGGAATTATGTCGTTCCATGTTGGTCGTACCGTTAAATTGATTGGAGCGCCGCTTGCGACATACATTGCTCCTCCGACCATCAGTATTATCATAGGTAGAAAAACGCCGAATATGAGAAATATTGAACTGATCAAACTGGAAGTCTTTAATCCACGGAAGTCTACAAAAGTTACGCTCCACCAAACGAGGATGATAATCAAGAAAATGAAAAGTTTGTTAACAGCTAAAGCAGGGTCAAATATGTATGCTAATACTCCTGCAATGAAGGCTAATATTGTGACAAAGGCAATGGTCATCTGAAACCACTGTAACCAAGTGGCTGTAAAGCCCCAGTGTTCCCCGAAGGCTTCTTTAACCCATATGTAAACCCCGCCTTCGCCGGGCCATCCTGTGGCGAGTTCAGCTGCCACGAGTGCGCATGGAATTAAGAACATTATGGCTGCTAAAAAATTGAATATTATTGTGTTCCAACCTGTTACAGCCATGGTTGGGTAGTCTCTCGTTTGCAGTAAGGCTGCACCCGTAATTAATGTGAAAGTAATGAGACTCAGCTTATACCGAAACTTTTGCTTGTTATTTGCGTCTTTCACCGCCATTTTGTATTTTCCTCTGCTTTGGTAAATTTGTTCTAATTGTTAGATTGAAATTTAATCCCCGTTCCAAACGGGCTTCTTTTTTCGCTTTTTCTTATGGAAAACAGTCTGGCTTCTTGTTCAGTTAATCCAGAGTTATGTCTGCTGGTTAGCTGTTAGCTTAGTTGTTTCTGTTACTGCTTTTATTGAGACTTCAAGCATGTCATCCGTTGGCTCTTTCGTGGTTAACCGTTGAAATGCGAGACCAGGCGCAACAAGAACTTTTGTTATAGGAGAATCTTTGTATTTGCCGCTGAGCCGCAGAAGCTCGTAGGATATTCCTGCGATGACTGGGATAAGCGCTATTCTGTAGGCTACCCTGAAGTAGAAATCCGAGATAGGCGCAATCGAGAAGAGAACGATGCTGACGATTAACACTATGAAAAGGAAGCTGGTTCCGCATCTTGGATGCAGCCGCGAGTAACGCTTCACGTTTTCAACATCCATTGGAACCCCAGCTTCATACGCGTTTATCGCTTTATGCTCTGCACCATGATACATGAATAACCTCTTAACCTCACTCCAGACTGAAATGACCGCAAGGTAAAGAATGAACATGGTAAGCCTGATTACGGCTTCAGTTATGTAAAATAGGATTCCCGTGAGGTTTAGCCATGTGGCTAGGAATAAAGGTAACAGCAAGAACAAGGCAGTTATGCCTATGACGCCTGCAGCTACAAAGGTCAGTTCTTTCCAGCTGAGCTTCATCGGTTCTTCGCCTTCTGGCGTTAATCCTTCCAGAGCGGTGTTTGCCGAATAGAATATGCCTTTCATGCCCAAGTAGAGGCTTTCAATCATCGCCACTATCCCTCTCAAGAATGGGACTCCTAACGCCTTGTACCGTTCGCTTAACGGGTTGATTGTTTCTATGTTCGTGGCGATTTCCTTGCTGGGTTTTCTTACGCACATTACCATGTGCGCTCGAGAGCGTATCATCACGCCTTCCATTATGGCTTGCCCTCCAAACGCAAGTGACGGCTCGTTTTTCTTCTGCGCTGTCAGGTTCCTCACCCAGCTTAAATGCTTATAGAAAATGGGAAGGTAAATATAAACAACGCTTAATCAGCACGCACTTGGCAGGCACCACGGCAACAAGGGTTTAATCAGGTTTTTCACGTTCAACCGAAATCACTGTTACTTCAAAGCGCATATATAATTTGCCAGAGCCGCCAACAGAAGAAAATGCGCATTGAGTTGTTGTTTGCTGGGTTGTTGGTGTAGAAAGGTTCTTAAATGATAAGGTGTTTCTCTCTGCGCTAGAAAAATGCTTTAATGCATGCCTAGGTTTAAGTAGTTGCTTGTCCCCTTTAAGGGGGATAGGCTGTATTGACCAGAAAAAGTTAAAATAGTTGGATGAAGAGGTGAAAGGGTATGGAATACGTTTACGCTGCGATGCTCCTTCACAAAGCTGGTAAAGAAATAAACGAAGAGAACGTAACGAACGTTTTGAAAGCGGCAGGAGTTACCGCTGACGCCGTCCGAGTAAAAGCGCTCGTGGCTTCTCTAAGCGAAGTCAACATTGAAGAAGCAATTAAAGCTGCTCCAGCAATGATGGCTGCGCCGGCAGCTGCACAGGCACCTGCTGCACCAGAGGCAGAAGCAAAGCCGAAGGAAGACGAAAAGAAGAAGAAAGAAGACGACAAAGCTAAGGAAGAAGCAGCGCTTGAAGGTTTAGGTGCCCTATTCGGGTAATCAAACCAAAAATCTTTTCTATTTTTAATTCAATTCCGCTATTCTACCGTTATTTTTTGCTTTTCTTTCAGCAAGCAGTTTCCACGCTACTATGGGTAACCAGCCGAGAATAATCATCAATGTGCCTGGGAAAGCTCCAAAATCCGTGCTCAACAAAAGAATTTCAAAAACCCCGAAAGCTATACTCATTGTTACTGCAGAAATGACGGCTGCTTTCTTGCCTAACTTCTTGTAGGTCTGAGTGGCTAATGTGCCTGCGAAAAAGAAATCCCCTAACCCCAGCGCAATCGGCTGAAGACCAAAGAGACCCTCTGAAACTAAAATCGGCGGAACGATGGGCAGTACGATAACCACTGGCAAGCCCAAACCCGCCACATGAGTCGCCGCGGCTTCCATCACCGGGACAACCAAAACCAGAATGAAATCTATCACCGTTAACACTGCTGCAAAGATAGCCGTTGTCTTCCACGTGAACAAAGACGCCAGATAAAGCGTTATCAGAACAGCAAAAACTATGCCAAACGCGTCAAACAAAAACGGGAACCAAACCGACGTTGAAACGAAAACAAAAAACACTATTGTAAACAAGGCTGGCGGCAGCACCGCAAGATACCATCTACCGCCCGACCCTGCCCTTCTGAATTCAAGCAGCAAGGCGGCGACTGCGAAAACCGCTAGACCATACGCTGCTACGCCTCCATAAAACACAAAGTTACCGCTGAAAGGACCAAACAAGGCAACGGTTCCAACAACCAAGCTAACCGCTAAGAAAGCCGTGATTACCAGTAGCGCCTTTGGCTTTTTTACAGCTGAAAGAAGATAAGAAAACGTGTATAGCAATGAAGCATAAGAGAACAGAAACAACGTGATTACCGCCATCTGGGGCACAAAAACAATCACCCCTACTAACACGCTCCCCATTACCGCAAACACTGCCATGTCTACTGTTCGGAACTGCCGCTCCTCGAGAATTGCCTTCAGTTTTCCCTCCACGCGCTTATTCAACAGCAAAGCCGCAAGCGTAACCAGAAACAAGGTAAGCGGCATAGCAACGTCGAAAGTCAACATGAGACCAAAAATACCCTGAACGGAGATTTAAACGTTAAAACTCGCACCACACGTTCATTATGGACAGCGACGCGAAAACAGCTTCCTCTGTCCTAACCGTTTCCGTTCCTTGGCGGGGAATGGTGTTCACAACGAAATCCACCATCTCGTCAAGCTGCCAGCCCTCGTCCCTAGCAATTTCGTAGAGCCCCCTAGCTGGCGCACCGAACGCCACGAGCACATTTTTTGTCTTGTTCCATTTTTCAGCCACCTCTCCCGCTACATCCGTCCACTTGGAACCTTTTACGGAAGTGCCAATTGTCAAATCAAACTTCCTATTTTCCATCAGCCTCTTCAACGAATGCCGCTCCGCCGTCACCGCGTAACCCCAGTAGCTTGGCACTTCACCGCTTACAGCTTGCACCTCAACCTGCCCGCCTGCCTTCACAATTTGCACGGTCACCCGCTTGCCCACAGCAAACTGCTTCTCCCGCAAAAGCGCAGCACGCTCAACGCCTATATCCACCAGCAAGCCTTCTTTGGTTTCGGATACGACTACGCCTTCGCGGTACTCGCCCACCTTCAAGCGCTCAGCTTTCCTGTTCAGCGGGTGATGCGGCGTCCGCAGCGGCGGCAAAATCCCCGCGTACTGCAACTGCGGCTCAATCTTGAACAGGCGCTTCCGCAAGTACTGCGGCGTCTCCATGTACTCCAGCAAAGTAGCAATCAAATCCACGTCTGCGCGTTGATTCGCTTTCGCGTTGTCAGCGTAAACCACGATTTCGTTGACTCGGAAAATGGCTGCGGCTCTCCCAATCAAGCCTATCTTTGAGGTTTTCTCGCGTAAATGCGGCGTATCTGAAACTACAGACGCAGGTATCGCCACAGTCAACTTTGCCATTTTTGCGTTTTCGCGCCCCAGCAGAAAACCGTTGTGCTTCTGCGTTCAGCTTAAAAGCCGAAACCACCTATAAAAACTACCTGCAACTCAGCGGTAGGTGTGAAGAGAACATGGCAAAGTCACCATTAGAC